>JAFMMJ010000024.1 GCA_017859785.1 Ilumatobacteraceae bacterium | reverse complement strand
ACGTCGGGCTCAACGTCTGGCTCGTGTCCGGCGGGGGCATCCATGACCCGTTCATCATGACATGGGGGGTGCTCGACGCGCTCTGAGTTCAGCCAGTCGCGAACACCGCGATGAGGCCGGTCAAGTTGAAGGCTGCGTGGGCGAGGATCGCCGTGCCGAGCCGACCGGTGCGATGCAGGCAGAGACCGAAGAGCAGCCCCGCGACGAATAAACCCGGGAGCTCGACCCATCGAAGATGGATGAGGGCGAACAAGGCCGACACGATGAGGATCGCTGACGGCCCACCGACACGAGCGGCGAGCGAGCGCTGCAACAGGCCGCGATAGACGATCTCCTCAACGATCGGCGCTCCGACCGCGACCACCAGAACCAGCAGAACAATGCCGGCACCATCGGCGGCATCGACGAGGTCGCGTGCCGTGTCGCTCAACCGATCCGGCGAGAAGGTGTCGGACCACACCGCCCGGAGTGGGAAGTAGACCGCAGGGATCAGCAGCGTTTGGGTGACCACCCCGGCGGCGATCGCCCACAGGTCACCAACCCGGAACCGGGGAACGGCCCCGAGTCCGACACTGCGAACCCACCCGATCCCCTCGGATCTCGCCACCGCGACCACCGCGGCGAGCAGGGTGAGCCAACTGACGAGAGCGACCGCAGTGAGCCTGATCGGGGTGAGCGGCTCACCGGAGACACCGCCGAGGGCGGCGAGCACGAGCGCTCCGAGAAACCCACCACCGACGATCCAAGCGACCGCCCACGCGGCGAGGGCTTTCGGAAATGCGACCGTCTCGGCCATCGGGCGACCAGCCGGGTGGGCCGGGTTCAGCCCGCCATGCGCCAGTGCATGACCGGGCGCCGGCGATCCACGAGCTCCCAACCCGACGGCACCGACAACCGCTCAGCGTGACGATCGCAGAGGTCGTAGAGGTGGGGCTCGCGCTGCGCCGAGAGCACATCAAGCCAGGCCTGCGCGGTGCCGTAGCTGTAGGTCAACGTGACCGCCGCCTCGGCGGAGCACTGGGGCCGGGAGCAGTGTCTCGTCACGCCTCACACCGTACGCCAGATCATGCAGGCCCTCGCGGACCGCCGTAGCATGGACCCATGTCACCGCTCCCCCCGCCCCCTCCCCCGCCCCCGCCGGGCGCAGGACGGCCCTCGGGACGGCCAAATCGCTCCTCCGGCGAACGTCCGTCCGGCCGTGATCGTCAGCCTCGTCAAACCGGCGAACCGTCCGCTCCCAACCCGCAGTGGCGCCGTTGGCTGCCCTGGGTAGCGGCCGGCGTGTTCCTCGCCGCTGTCGTCATCCCGAGCCTCACCTCCGGTCAGACCGGGTCGGAACTCTCCTACTCGGACTTCATCGACCGTGTGACCGCCGGCGAGGTGGCCTCCATCGAGATCAACAACATGACCGGTCGGATCACCGGCGAGTTCACCACCGGTGAGGCCTTCGTCTCGACTGGTGGTGGTGAGCGCGGTCTCTCTGAGGCCGATGAGGAACTCATCAACTCGCGAGGCGTCGAATACCAATTCGTGACGCCGTCCACCAACTGGTTCCTCCAGTTGGCCGGCCTGTTGCTTCCGGTGATGCTCATCATCGGGTTCTTCGTCTGGATGCAGCGTCGCGCCCAGGGCCAGATGGGCAACGTGATGTCGATCGGCCGCAGCCGCGCCAAGACCTATTCGACCGATCAGCCGTCCACCACGTTCGCTGACATCGCCGGCTACCACGGCGTCAAGCAGGAGATCACCGAGGTGGTCGACTTCTTGCGGATGCCGGAGCGTTTCGCCGAGATCGGCGCCCGGGTGCCCAAGGGCATCCTCCTCGTCGGCCCCCCGGGAACCGGCAAGACGCTGTTCGCTCGGGCAGTCGCCGGCGAGGCCGGGGTCGGCTTCCTCAGCGTCACCGGATCCGACTTCATGGAGATGTTCGTTGGTGTCGGCGCGAGCCGCGTGCGCGACCTCTTCCAACAGGCCCGTCGTATGGGGCGCGCCATCATCTTCATCGACGAGATCGACTCGATTGGCCGCAAGCGCGGAGCAGGCCTCGGCGGCGGTCACGACGAGCGCGAGCAGACCCTCAATCAGATGCTGTCCGAGATGGACGGCTTCGAGACGTCGGAGGGCATCGTGATCATGGCGGCCACCAACCGGCCCGACATCCTCGATCCCGCGTTGCTTCGTCCCGGCCGATTCGATCGCCAGATCGTCGTGCCGCTTCCCGAATACGAGGAGCGCCTCTCCATCCTCGAGGTCCACTCGCGCGACAAGCGCATGGGCTCCGATGTCGACCTGTCCACGATGGCGCGCGCCACGCCAGGTATGGCCGGCGCCGATCTCGCCAACCTTGTCAACGAGGCCGCGCTGATTGCCGTGCGTCGCGGGTCGAAGGAGATCGAGCGCATCGACTTCGAGAACGCCCGCGACCGGGTGGTGCTCGGCGCCCAGCGTGAGTCGATGGTGCTCAACGCCGAGGAGAAGCGGGCGACCGCTTATCACGAGGCGGGGCACGCGGTGCTCGCCACCGTGCTTCCCCACGGCGACCCGCTGCACAAGGTGACGATCCTCCCCCGCGGCATGGCTCTCGGGGTGACCTGGTCGCTGCCGCAGGAGCGGCACACCTACTCGAAGGAGTACTTCGAGGACACGATCTGCAAAGCGATGGGTGGCCGCGTGGCCGAGGTGCTCGTGTTCGGGCATCTCAACTCGGGCGCGGCCAACGATCTCGAGCAGTCGACCGGTATCGCGAGGCGCATGGTGCGCGAGTGGGGTATGAGCGATCGGGTTGGTCCGATGGCTTGGGCCGGCCAGCAGCAGGTCTTCCTCGGCGAAGACCTCATGTCGAGCGGACGCGAGTACTCAGACGACACCGCCAAGTTGCTCGACGAGGAGATCAGTCGCATCCTCCACGACCAGGAGACCCGTGCCACTCGCCTGCTCGACAAGCATCGTCGCGGCCTTGAGCTCGTCGCCGAAGCACTGCTCGAACACGAGACGATCGACGGACCCGAGGTGGCCCGCCTCATTCAGCAGGGGCTCACCGAGTCGGGTACCGACGAGAAGCTCGAGGCGAACGTCCTCGGCACCCCCGACTGAGTTCGTCGCGGCTCAGAGGTCCGTGCGGCCGCCGGAGCAGTCGGCGTCGCCACCATGCACGGAACCCGGTTCACGGCATTCGGCGACCGCTGCCCACAGGTCGGTCGCGGTGACCGGCCCGACGAACGCGGCGTGGACCTCGCCGTCAGCGTCAGCGACCACGAGGGTCGGCACAGCGTCGATCGCGTATCGGCGATGTAGATCGCCGCGCGCCGTGTACTCCACCTCGACCACATCGACGTCCTCGGACCGAAGCACGTTGCTTTTGTCGAGCACCGCCGCGCAGGTCGAGCAGGACGCCGAAGTGAACACCGCCACCACCCATGGGGCGGAGGCGTCAGGGAAGTCAGCACGATCGAGCTGGCTCGGCACGTTCCTCGTGACCTGAGTGGGTGGATCGGAGGCGCGTCGCGCGCGGATGAGTCGGGACGCACCGGCTGCGATCACGACGATCGTGACGGCCGCGAGGAGTCGCGCGAGGTCTTGATCCACGGCACTGTCCTAGCAGGCCGGCTCGCCGTGTTCCCCGCCTGTCGAGCGAAGGTTCTTGAGTTCCACCACGGCCCGCTAGGGCTGATCGGCCCCGGCGATCGCCCAGGAGGTGTGCGAGCTGGTGCCGCTCGGGATCGAGCGTTCCACGAGCACGCGGCCAGTGGCCGTGATGCGCAGCGGCCGCGCCAGCGCCGCCTCGTCGACCAGGTCAGGGGTGGCGAGACCGGTGCCGGGGATCTCGATGGCCTCGAGTTTCGGGAGCGGTACTTCCCCGGTGGCGCCGAGCACGGTGATGGTGACGGTGACCGGTTCGTTATCGACGTTCAAGATGCTGAGACCGGCGGGGGTTGGCGTGCTCGGGCCGCCCGCGAGGAGCCACGATGTCGGCAGGTCGCCGTCGGGTCGGTTCGGCACGCCGGGAACCACCGAGGTCACCCGCTGGCCGTCGGCGATTCTCGTCAACGCCCGGTCGACGACGATCTTGGACCCGTCGGTGGTGGACACGACGGCACCGTGCGCCCCCTCGGGAAGCCCGGACACGGTTCCGGTGTCGATGGTCGCCACGCGGCGCGCGGGAACGGTGACCGGCACCACGACCGGGCCGCGAACGATCTCTCGTGGGAAGAAGACGACGGTTACTTCGGTGTCGGTCTCGCCGGGATTCATGATGCTGTAACGCTCGGTGGCGTCCGAACCTTTGTCGCCAGCGGCGAACCACCATTGCTCGGCGGTGACGGCCGCCACCGATGAGACGGTGGTTCCTCCGCGCGCATCGTCGTCGGCGCTGGCTGCCCGTCCAACGAGAAGTGCTCCGCGAGCGGCCGTCACGATGACGCCGACGCGGGTCTCACCACGGGCTCCCGCCCCCTCGGCTCCGACGTCGATGATCCGGGTGGAGCGCGCGGGAACCGGATAGCCGGTGTACGCCGACGGGCGGCGCACACCGTCGTCGGTGAGGAACTCAACGTCGACCACGACTTGGTCATCGGCCGGGTTCATGAGGATGACCTCGTGCAGGGCCTCCCCGACGGTGTAGCCGTCGGCTAGGTACCAGGTGGATGACAGGTCGGTGGTGCACGGTGTCGATGAGTTGCCGTCGGGATGAAAGGCGCGCTGCTCGACCGCCCCGCCTCCGCCGAGGATCTCGACGACCGCGCCCGCGAACGTCGCCTCGATCTCGGAGTCGACGTCGATGAGCGCGCGTCCGTTCGCGGCGAGATCGATGACCTGCTGTTCGCTGGGGGCCGTGTCGCTGATGAAGGTGATCTGGGCGCGGGTGGCCTCGCTGGAGGGGTTGGCGATCGCGATGGCGCCACCCACCTCGAGCGCGTCCTCGCGGCCTCCGGCGGGTACCCCCGGGCAGTACCAAACGCTCTCGAGCACACCGCCCGCCGGGGTCTGAGGAATCCACGCTCGGTCGCCGGTGGAGAACACGACCGGTGACGCGGGCGCTGGTTCTCCCGAGGTCTGCCACACGAGGAGGGACGCGACGACAGCGGTGACGGCGACCGCCGGGACTCGACGATTCATCGCTGCCCCTCCTCCACCGAGGGCAGCGGACCGAGGTCGAGGATCGGTTCGTGTGCCGCGGATGATCCTCCGCTGGTGCGAAGGGTCGCGGCGATGAGGGCGAGCCAGATGGCGGCGAGGAGCCCGAGCCACAGCGTCCGGGTGAACGGTCGGGCGTAGCTGATCTCGAGCACCCCAGGCCCGGGGACGTCGAAGGCGGTTGTCACGCCGAATCCGGCGCGCGCCTCGAGTGGCGCACCGTCGAGCGATGCTCGCCACGAGCCGTCGAATGGCACGCCGAGGTGGAGAACCCCAGCGGCCGGCACCTGGGTGGAGGTGGCTCCCTGTCGGGCAGCCACGTCGACGACGTCGACCGCTTCTCCGCGGGGGTCGACGAGGGTCGAGGTCCCACTGAGGTCAGCCACCACGAGGCTTCCCTCTCCGGCGAGGGTGGATGCCTCGGCGGTGCCGCCGGTGAGGAAGGCCGCTGGCGGGATCCACGAGCGGTTCACGAACACTTCGACGGTGGGCGGAGACTGGATCGCCCCGATGTCGAGTTGGGCGGCGAGCGCGGCGACGAGTCCGGCCGGTGGGTCGAGGGGGTCGTCGATGCGGGAGGTGACACCGTCGGCCACGGGAACCGCGACGTAGCGGATGCCGAGTGGGGCGAGGAGCCGACCAGCGCGCGCAGTGGTCCCCTCGGCGAGGTGCCCAATGGCCGATTCGATGCGTTCGGCGGCTGGTCCGAGCGGTGTCGCCGAGGCGTGGCGCATGTCGAGGGGGCCACCGTCGACAACCACCCACGACACACCGGTGTTCGACGGGTTGCCGGGCACCGGGAGGAGTCGAGCGTCGCCAATCCACAGCACCCGATACGAGCCGACCTCGGAGCGGGCGGGGAATTGCGAGGCGATGAGCGTCGCCGTCGGTGTTTGCGGCGCCCGCCAGTCGCCAGCGCCAACCGCGACGAGCGCCGGTACGAGGCCGATGACGAGGCCGAGGTTGGCGAGCAGGGCAAGGGGCTGACGCCAACCGAAGTCGCGTCCGAGCACGTCGAGGCTGAACCCACCGGTGATCGCGGCGGCGCCGAGGGCGAGCCCGAGGGCGATCGCGACGGTGAGTTGGTCGCGCGGTGGGGTCGGGAAGCCAATGAGGCCGCGGTCGTCGAGCACGATGATGCTGGCCGCCGCGAGCACGGTCACCGCGCCGCGGGCCGCCCACGTCATTCGCCATGCCCGGCTGACGAGGAGCGCGGCGAGCAGCGGCACCCAGAGTCCGAGGGCGAGGAGGTCGTACCACCGGTCGGGGTCGCCTCCGGCGAGCGCCCGCCACACCCCTGAACGGTCACCGGGGGTGGCGGTTCCGAACAGTTCGACCGACGACCAGGTGGTCGACCACGGGAGGTTGGCGAGCCAGGCGCCGACGAGGGCGATGAGGGAGGCCACAAGGAACCAGGCGTTGACGGCGAGGTCGGCGCGAGCGAGGAGACCGCCGAGGGCCATGGCGACACCGACTCCGGCGATCACGACGAGGCCGGAGGGCGAGAACGCGGCGGTAGTGGCGGACACCAAGATGAGCCCAGCGATCAGTCGGCGTCGGAGCAGCGGTGACGCGTCGTCGAGACCGTCGGGGAGGTCGCCGAGCACCGCGCCGGGGTCGGCGGTGGCGATCCCGGCGATGCGGCGCAGCAGTTCGACGGTCCACGGCAGTGCGGCGTAGAGGACGAGCGCGTCGAGATCGCCGGAGCCGAGGGCGCGGGCCACAACAGGCGCCCCCGCGTAGACGACGATGGCCGCGATTCGAGCGCGCGAGAGCGGGAAGACCGAGGCCAGGCGGGATGCGCCGAGGATGCCGAGGAGCACAACTCCGAGCACGAACGCCGTGAGGGCGAGCCCCTCGTGGAACAGCAACGCGGTGTCGAGAACGCCGAGGAACCCCCACCCCGTCGGGGTGGGCGAGGTCGCTCCGATCCCACGGGGATCCCAAGCCGACCACATGGAGGCGAACCATCCGAAGGCGTCGGACGGGAGCGGAAGGAAACCACCGACGGGCCGAAAGCCGTCGACGATGCCGTCCCTTGAGCCGATGACGACAAGCGCGACGACAGCCGCCCAGGTGAGGCCGAGACCCGATGAGCGTTCCCGCCATCGCCGGACCGTGGAACCCTGCGACACGTAGGTGGCCGTCTGTCGGGAACGCAGGTACGACGCCAATCGGGCGCTCCCGCGGGTCTGCAGCGATATCACCTCGACCTCGGGCACCGATCGCTGCAAACGGATCTCGTGACGGCGGGCGATGATGACCGGCAGTCGGGCCACCGCGTATCCGAGCGCGGTGAGCGATCTCCAGCCTTCGGCGAGTCGACCGGTGAACGCGCCGATCACAAGCTCGGCGACGGTGATGGCGACGAGGGCGAGTGCCCTCGGCACGACGCGTGCGGCGCCGGTCAAACTGAGCACCGTCATCATGCGACGCCGGGCTCGCTCGCGGTCGTGGTCGAGATCGGGTCGACGGCTCTCGATGTCGGCCCGGTGGCGCACCACCGCGTCGGGGGCGACGATCACGCGGGCCCCAGCCCAGTGCGCGCGCCAGCAAAGGTCGACGTCGTCACCGTGGAGGCTCGCCCGGCGATCGAATCCTCCGAGGGACCGGAACAGATCGGCACGCACGAGGAGGCAGGCGCTTGAGAGCACGAACACGTCGCGGACACCGTCGTGCTGCTCTTGGTCGACTTCACCCTCCTCGATCGGGGAGTCGGGTTCGCCGAAGCGGTCGAGACCGGATCCGACCGATTGCAGGCGAGTCGGGTCGTGCCAGTCCACGAGTTTCGGCCCAACGAGCCCGGCGTTCGAACGATGGAACTCGGCCACGAGCAACGAGACCGCTCCGGGGTTGGGGGCGATGTCGTCGTGGCAGATGAGGAACAGCCCGTTGTCGCCGGCGACGAGGTCGAGGACGCTGTTGGCGGAGGCGGCGAACCCGTTCACCGGGTCGACGGGGCGCACCAGGGCGTCGGGAAGTATCTCGCTGATCGAGGCCGCCGCGGAGCCGTCAGGATCGCTTGAGATCAGGAAGAGCCAGCGCAGATCCGGGTAGTTCTGGGCCCGGAGGGCACCAAGTGTCTCGACGAACCAGGCACCGGGTTCGTGGACCACGACGACACCGACCACGGTGACCGGTTCTGCTGACTCCACTCGCCGCGAGGCTAGCGGTGACCCTGCCGTGGGGTCGGGCAGGTGACGGGTACCGGTCCCCTCGCGGGGCCACCGGTAGATTCGAGTGTTCGTGTCCGCCGAAGCCGTGCCTGTTGACGCCTCCGGGCGACGCCAGCCCCTTCCTGAGGGGGCGTTGGTGGTCGCCCTTGGCCTCGTCATCGGCGGCATCGCGACCTATGCCTTCTTCCGGGTGGGCACCCTCACCCTCGGCGGAGACGAGGAGTTCGCTCCGATCGCCGCGCTGTGGTTCGCGATGTTCGCGCTGGCGCCGGGCTTCTTCCTCCCGCTCGAGCAGGAGCTGAGCCGTGCCCTCGCTCACCGCACCGCCGTCGGCGAGGGCGGCAAGCCGGTCGTGGCCAAGGTGCTCGTGTTGATGTCGGTGATCGTCGCCGTCGTCGTCGCCGTGTTGCTCATCACGAGCCCGGTGGTCACCAGCGGGTACTTCGATGGCAGTTGGGTGATGTTCGCCGCGCTGGTCGCGGCGTTCGCGGTGTACGCCCCGGTGTTTCTGGCGAGGGGGATCTGCTCGGGCACCGGCCGCTTCGGCTCGTTCGCCTTCATTGTCGGCTCGGAGGGGATCCTCCGAATCCTCGGCTGTCTGGCCCTCGGATGGATCGGTATCACCGCGGTCGGCCCGTTCGCTTTCGTGGTGGCCCTCTCCCCACTCGTCGCCGTGGGCGTGATCGGCGTGCGCGGTTCGCTCGCCACCGAGGACGGCCCTCCGGCCGCTTGGCGCGAGGTGACGCAGAACTTCGGTTGGCTGCTCATCGGAACGGTGTGCGCGGCGGCGCTCGTGAACGCGGGGCCGGTCGCGGCGAATCTGCTGGCTGATGCCGACGAGGCGGCGCTGGTGTCGCGATTCGGCTATGGGGTGTTGCTCGCCCGAGTGCCGCTGTTCATGTTCCAGGCGATCCAGGCGACCCTGCTGCCCCGGCTGGCCCGTTTGGCCGCGCGGCGTGAGTACGACGATTTCCGTTCCGGTTTCCGTCTCCTCGCGATCGTGGTCGGTTCGATCGGAGCGATCGGCACGGTCGGGGCGTTCTGGGTTGGACCGTGGATCCTCGAGTTGGTCTACGAGGCGGAACTATCAGGCCGGACCCTCGCGATGCTCGCCCTCTCGAGCGCGATCTACATGCTGGCGCTCGCGACCTCGCAGGCCGTGATCGCCCTGGAAGCGCACGCTCAGGTAGCGATCGGGTGGGTGCTCGGTGTGGTCGGGTTCGTGATCGGCACCTGGGTGTCGAGCGATGAGATTTTCCGACGGATCGAGATCGGCTTGGTCGCCTCGAGCGCGGTGTCGCTCGCTTGGTTCCTCGGGGCGCTCCGCCACCGACTTCGCACGGTGACCTGAGCGGCGACCTCAGCGGAGGTTGGCCTCCATCTTTCGCTTCTCGAGGTCGAGGTCGTTGGCGACCATCATCGACACGAGTTGCGGGAACGACACCTCAGGTTCCCAGCCGAGTCGCTCCTTGGCCTTCGTCGCGTCGCCGATGAGCAGGTCGACCTCGGCGGGTCGGAGGAACCGCGGATCTTGGGTGACGTAGGGCTCCCAGTCGTCGATGCCGACTTCAGCGAACGCGAGGTCGAGGAACTCGCGGATCGAGTGGGTTTCTCCGGTGGCGATCACGAAGTCCTCGGCAGCCTCCTGCTGGAGCATGAGCCACATGGCCTTCACGTAGTCACCGGCGTAGCCCCAGTCGCGTTTCGCCTCGAGGTTGCCAAGAGCGAGACCGTCTTGGAGGCCGAGGTGGATACGGGCGACGGCGTTGGTGATCTTGCGGGTGACGAATTCGATACCGCGCCGCGGGCCCTCGTGGTTGAAGAGGATGCCCGAGCAGGCGTACATGCCGTACGACTCGCGGTAGTTCATGGTGATGTAGTGGCCGAACACCTTGGCGCAGCCGTAGGGCGAGCGCGGGTGAAACGGGGTCATCTCGGTCTGGGGAACCTCACGGACCTCACCGAACATCTCCGAGGTAGACGCCTGGTAGAAGCGGATCGGGTTGTCGCGCATGCCGCCCACCATGCGGATGGCGTCGAGCATGCGCAACACCCCAAGCCCAGAGATGTCGCCAGTGAGCTCGGCGTGAGTGAACGAGTAGGCGACGAACGAGACGGCCCCGAGGTTGTACACCTCATCGGGTTGGGCCTGATCGACGGCGGTGACGAGGCTGGAGAGGTCGGCCAGGTCGCCCTGAACGACGTTGAGCCAGGGCATTTCGTCGACGATGGCGCCGATCCGCGGGTTGTTCTGGCCTTTCACCAGGCCGTACACCTCGTAGCCCTGCGCGTTGAGGAATTCGGCGAGGTGCTGACCGTCTTGGCCGGTGACCCCGGTGATGAGCGCTCGCGGCATCCGGCAAGGCTACCTAGCCGCCGGTGTCGGCTGGCATGATGCCTGAGCATGCGTGTCGCCGTCGACATAGGTCCGTTGCACGGCCGTCGAACCGGGATTGGTTCCGCGGTGGAGCACACGGTCCGAGCGCTCGAGGCTCGCCCCGATGTCGAACTGACGCCGTATCTCGTAAGTTTCCGTGCTCATCCGGCCGATGGTGAGGTGCGTCTGCCGTTGCCGGCGATGGTCGCGCTCCGGCTCTGGTCGTCGGGGGATCGTCCGCGGGCCGACCGATGGCTTCGAGGGGTCGATCTGGTCCACGGCACGAACTACACGGTGCCGCCCACCTCGATTCCGTCGGTCGTGTCGGTCTACGACTGCTGGTTTCTCGACAACGATCATCTCGCCTCACCTGATGTGCGCCGCTCCGGTCGGGTGTTACGGCGCGCCGTCGATCGCGGAGCCTGGGTGCATACGTCGTCGGAGGCGACCGCGGAACGGGTTCGAGATCTGTTGGACACCGACCGGGTGGTCTCGGTGCATCTCGGACCGCTTCCGGTCGACCCGGCTCCGTCATCGACTCCTGCGCCATGCAGGGCCCTGGAGGGTCGATCGTTCGTGTTGGCGATCGGCACCTCCGAGCGGCGTAAGCGTCATCCGTGGCTGGTGTCGCTCGCTGACCGCCTCCCTGAGGGCCACGATCTGGTGGTGGCCGGCGCCCCTGGGGACGATGCCGCTGCTCTCGCCGAGTCGGTCGCCGCGCTTCCCGACCGGGTGGCTGGACGCGTGCATCTGCTTGGTGCGGTGGATGCCGAAGCGAAAGCCTGGTTGCTCGGCGCGGCGTCGGTACTCGCCTACCCCTCGATGGATGAGGGGTTCGGTTTCCCGGTGCTTGAGGCGCAGGCGGTCGGGGTGCCAGTGGTCGCCTCTCGAGTCGGTTCCATTCCGGAGGTTGCCGGCGAGGGGGCGCTCCTCGTTGACCGTGACGACTCCGAGGGCTTTGCTGCCGCCCTTGAGCGGGTGCTGACCGATGGTTCGCTCCGGTCGACGCTGGTGGCGTCGGGTTCGGCGAACCTGTCGCGGTTCTCGTGGGAGTCGACGGCGGAGGGTTTGGTCGCGCTCTATGAGCGGGCGCTCGGGGGTGGTTCGTGAGTCGACGGATCACGGTGTTGTGCGGTGGCGTCGGGGCGGCCCGTTTCCTGCGCGCGCTCTGCTCGGTAGTTCCGGCCGGCGAGGTGACCGCCATCGTGAACACCGGTGACGACACCGATCTGCACGGCCTTCGGATCTCCCCCGATCTCGACACGGTGACCTACACCCTCGCCGGGGCGATCGATCCGGAGCGCGGTTGGGGGCTGGTCGGTGAGACCTGGGAAGCGATGGGTTCGCTCGCGCGTTACTCGTCGGTCATCCCGGAGGATTCAACGGCTGGTGGCACCTGGTTCGGGTTGGGTGACCGCGATCTCGCCACCCATCTGTATCGGACCGGCCGGTTGGCCGAGGGCGCCCTGCTCACCGAGGTGACCGCTGAGATCGCGGCGGCGTGGAGGGTTGAGGTCGAACTGCTCCCGATGAGCGATGGACGCCACTCGACGATGGTGACCTTGGCCGATGGTGGCGAAGTGTCGTTCCAGGACTATTTCGTGCGGCTTCGCCATTCGGTACCGGTGGCCGGTGTGCGTTTCGATTCCGACGGCTCGCCCGCGACTCCTCGGGTGCTCGAGGCGCTGAGCAATGCGGAGGTGGTGGTGATCGCCCCGTCGAACCCGTTCGTGTCGATCGCTCCGATTCGAGCTCTCGATGGAGTCGATCAACTGCTCGCGGCCCGTCGCGAGTCGGTGGTCGCTGTGTCGCCCATCGTTGGCGGCGAGGCGTTGAAAGGTCCGGCCGCGCGTATGGCGATTGAGCTCGGTCACTCCAGTGACGTCGCGGCCGTGGCGACGCTGTACGCCGAGATCGCGACCGCCCTGGTGATCGATCCAGTCGACGAAGCGCTGGCCGAAGCGGTTTCGGCCGCCGGGATGCGCCCGGTGGTTGTGCCGTCGGTGATGTCCGATCCGGCCGTCGCCGCGCGCCTCGCTGAGGCGACGATCGCCGCCGTTCAATAACGACTCAGCGCCCGAGGAGGCGGTCGAGTCCGTCGGCGAGTGGGGTGAACGGCGACCAGTCGAGGTGGATTCTGGCTCGCGCCGACGAGAGCGCCAGCCGGGCGAGTTCGTCGGGTCGAGCCGGGGTGGCCCGGGGCGCGGGACCGTCGGGGGCGATCATTTCCCAGAGGTCGATCACCCGCGTCGCCTGTCCGGTGCCGACGTTGATGGTCAGTCCGTCGCCGCGACGGGTGGCGGCGGCGAGCGCTTCGGCGACGTCGTCCACGTGGATGAGGTCGCGCGACTGTTTCCCGTCGCCGGTGATCATCGCGGGTCGTCCGGCGGTGGCAGCGGCGACGAGGCTGGCGACGACGCCGTCGTTTGGTCGTTGGCGCGGTCCGTAGACGGTGCCGAGGGCGAGGGCGGTGAACTCGACCGCGTGGCGAGCGCGGGCGTGCTCGAGGGTGTTGATCACGGTGCGGGCGAGGATGCCGGCAGCCCCGCGGGGTTGCAGATCACCTTCCTTGAGCGGGAGGTCTTTGACTCGGGGGTTCCCGCTGATCACCGACGCTGGGAGGGCGACGACGATTTTCGGCGAGCCGTGGCGACGCGCGGCGTCGAGGAGGGCGAGGGTGCGGGCCCATGCCGCGGCGAGGTCGGTCGAACGGGTGACGCGTCGCGGCACCGCGGCGAGGTGGATGATGACCTCGGGCCGGTGGCGCGAGATCCAGGCTTCGCCCTCGGGCCCGGTGATGTCGATGTGGTCGAAGGTGAGGTCGGCGTCGGCCTGGCGGGCTTCGGCGAGGTTGGCGAGGCTGCCACTCGACAGGTCGTCGGCGACTCGCACTCGATGCCCGTCGACGAGGAGGCGGTCGACGAGGTGCGAACCGATGAACCCAGCCCCTCCGACGACGGCGATGGTGCGGGGGCTCATGCGGGTTCTGGGAGTCGCAGGTGCTGGTGGTTGCCGGCGGGCACCTCGGCATCCTGCCCGATGACGCAGTGGTCGAGGGTGGCACCTGCGGTGACATGCCCCCAGACGAGCGAGTCGGTCACCCTCGCACCGGCTGCGACACTGGCCCCAGAGAGAATGACGCTTCGGGTGACCTCTCCGTCGATGCGCGCTCCGTCGCCGATGATGCTCCGCTCGATGCGCGCGTTCTCGGCGACGTTGGCGCCGGGGTGGATCGCGTCGGGAGTGTCGGCGTGGTCGAGGTTGGCCTCGAGATAGGTGTCGGGGCGCCCGGTGTCGATCCAGCGGTCGTTCGTGGGGTAACCGGCGAGACGCTGATCGGCGACGAGGGCCGGAAAGGTCTCCCGTTCCACGGAGACCCGCTGGCCAGGTTTGATGAGGTCGAGCACGCCTGGCTCGAACACGTAAGTGCCGCCGTTGATGAGCCGGCTGTCGGTGTCTCCGGGGGCGGGTTTCTCGATGAACCGGGCGACGATGCCGCCCTCGGTGGTCTCGACGACCCCGTAGGCGCTCGGGTCGTCGACCGGGGTGAGGTGGATGGTCGCGTCGGTTCCGAGCGTTCGGTGGGCGTCGACGAGTTCGGCGATGTCGAGTCCGGTCACAACGTCTCCGTTGGCGACGACGAAAGTGGAGTCGATTCCGGCGTGGCGGGCAGCGAACGCGATGGCCCCGGCGGTGTCGAGTGGTTCGGGTTCGACCGCGTAGTGCATGCGGACGTCGCCGACGCGGTCGCCAGGGAATGCCGCACGAAAGGTGTCGGGGCGGAAGCCGAGGGCGAGCACGATGTCGGTCACTCCCCCAGCGGCGAGGCGTTCAGCGAGCCGAACGATCATCGGCCGGTTGCCGATCGGCAGCATCGGCTTCGGGACGTCGTTGGTCAGAGGTCGTAGCCGAGTACCGAAGCCGCCAACGAGGACGACGGCGTGCATCAGTCGCCGTTGTCGCCGGCGATGGTCGACTGGGTGACCTCGTCGGGGATGACTACTCCGGCGTCGATGGCGCCGAGTTCGGGGAGGCGCGACGCCCACGGCGGCATCGAGACGGGCTCGCCGCGCGGCACGAACGCGATCGAGAACACCATTTGGTCGCTCGACACGCGGATGTCGTTCATGTCGGCGATGTACCGGTCGCCGTCGTCGGTGTCGGTGAAGTTCTCCCAGACCACGACGGAGAGCTCGGCGTCTTCGCCGTTGCAGGTGGTCTCGCCTTCGACGTAGTCATCGCCGCCCAACTGGTTGTCGGGGAAGCGAAGCGCGTCGTTGGTGAGCTCGATGTCGTAGGTCTCGAGGAAGACGCCGAGGTCAGCGCGGCTGCCGACGGCCCGCGAGGTGTAGGGGTGCCAGTGGATGACACCGTCGTTATGTGAGTGGATACCGGTTTGAAGGAAGTTGGTGTTGACGAAGTTGCCGGCGGAGTTGCGGTCTTCGAGGTCACCTTCGAGCTGGAACCACTCACCGCAGATGTCGAAGCCGTAGGCCATGTGCCAGTGGTCGTTGATGGTGGGCGGCGAGTCGTCGGCCGAGGGGACGGTTTGGCGCGCGTAGACGATGGAGGCGACTCCGAGGACGATGACCGCCATGATCGCGATCGGGAAGATGGATCCGCCTTGCACGCGGAGGCCGCGGCCGCCGGAACGGTTCGCGAGTTTCGCTGCCTTGCGGGTCGAGGATGAGCCTGCCACGCGGTGGGAGGCTATCGGGACGACCGCGGGTTGACCGGTCGGCCGGAGAGCACCCGTTCGTAGGCCTCGCCGACGGCGGCGGGTGAGGCGTGGTCGACCACCCAGGCCCGTCCGGCTTCGCCGAGGCGGCGGCATCGATCGGGATCGGAGGCGAGTTCCTCGATGGCGGCTACAAGGGCGTCGGCGTCGTCGGGTGCGACGGCGATACCGCAGCCGGCGTCGGCGATGAGCTGGGCGATGGCGGTGCCGGGGTCGACTGCGGCGATGACTGGTCGGGCGGCGGCAAGCGCGGTGTAGGTCTTCGATGGCACGCTGACCGAGCCGAGGCCGGTGCGGAGCGGCACGAGGTGGATGTCGGCAGCGGCGAGCACCTCGGGGAGGCGTTCGGCTGGTTGGTAGCCGACGATCTTGACGTTGGCCAGGCCGGCGGCGTCATGTTCGAGTCGTTCGCGGGCGGCGCCATCGCCGTTGATGACGAAGGTGATGTCGGGCAGGCGTTTGGCGGCTTCGATGACGATGTCGAGCGATTGGGAGAAGCCGACGTTGCCGGCGTACATCGCGACGGTGCCGGTGAGGTCGTGCTCGCGTCGGTAGTCGTTGTCTCGTGGGCCGGGGGTGATGACCCCGGTGTCGACGAAATTCGCGATGACCTCGATGTCGTCGCGTCGGTCGGCGGGCACTTTGGCGGTGAGGTTGTCGAGCAGGTCGCCGCTCAGCACGGTGACCGCGTCGGAGAGTCGGTAGGTGAGTCGTTCGAGTCGTTCGGCGATCGCGATGATGCGGCGGTTGGTGATGGCGCCGGTTCGCACGGCGGCATCGGGAAACACGTCTTGGATGTTGAACACGGCGCGTCCGGAGCGGGCTCTGGCGACGAGGGCGCCGACTCCGCCGAGGGTGAGCGGCGGCGACATGGAGAGCACGGCGTCGACGCGTCGGGGGCGGCCGCCGGCGGTGAGGGCGACGGGCACGGCGATCAGGCTGAAGGCGATGAACGCGATGGCTCGGCGCAGCAGGTTCGCTTTGTCGGCGGCGGGGAACGGGTGGATCCGGCTGATCGATCCCCAGTCGGTTCGTTCGCGTCGCACAAGTCGTCCGGTCCAGCCCTCTTCTACGGCGTGCCGGCGATACCAGGGCAGTGAGGTGACGACGTGGAGTTCGTGCCCGCGTTCGGCGAGTTCAGCGACGATGCGGGTCATGACGGTGCCGGTGGGGGCGGTGTCGGGAGCGAAGTGCGGGCAGATGACGACGATCCTCATGACGGGTCCTCCCGTCCGACGGCTCGTCGGTAGGCCGAGGCGAGGGCTCGTCCGCTGGCTTCGGTGGTGTATCGCCCGGCTCGTTCTCGGCCGGCGACTTCGAGTCGGGTGCGGTCGGCGATCGCTTCGTCGAGGGCTTCGACGAGTCCATTGTCGGAGTCGGTGGCGATGGCGGCTGCTCCGGCAGCCACTTCGATGAGGGCGGGGATGTCGGAGACGACGACCGCGGTGCCGGCCGCCATGGCTTCGACGACGGGGGCGCCGAATCCCTCTTCCTCGCTCGGTAGCGCGACGATGTCGGCGGCGGCGATGAGCGTGTCGCGTTCGTGTTCGCTGACGCGGCCGGGGCGTGAGATGCGGTCGGCGATCCCGCTGGCCGAGATCGCGGCGGTGACACGCTCCTCAGCGGCCCCCGCTCCCCCGATGAGCACGAGTCGGTCGCCGGCACGCGACCACCTGGAGAAGGCGGCGATCATGCGGAGATGCCCCTTGTGTGGGTGGGTGATGGCGGGCAGCACCACGAGGCGGCCGTCCGTGTCGCCGAGGTGCGTTCGGCGGCTTTCGGCGATGTCGGCGTCGCTCACCTCGGCGGCGGGCACTCCGTGGGGGACGACGACGATGCGTTCGGGGTCGATGTCGAAGGCTTCGGTGACGGTCGCGGCGACGTGGGCGGTCGGCGTGGTGATGACCGTGGCCCGTCGAATGCTTTGGCCCATCATCGCCCGCAGGTAGGTGAGGCGCGCGCGGCTGAAGTACTGCGGGAGCCTGAGGTATTGGAGGTCGTGGACGGTGACGACTCTCGGTGCTCGTCCCCAGAGCGGGGCGGTGCCGCCGCCGTGGTGCACGAGGTCGGCTCCGCGGGTGGCGAGGGCGAGGGTGGTGTGCTCGGCAGGGATGCGCACGGCCCGACGGTCGACGTCGAGACGGGTGATGGCGAGTTGGTGGCGTGCGAGCGTGGGGTGGGCGTCGGCGAGGCGGTTTGCGAGGTGCAGCTCGCAGGTGATGTCGGTGGCGACGTCGGCGAGCCCGGTGAGTTGGCGAACGAGGTATTCCTCGGAGCCTCCGACGCGTCCGTGCGCGCACCACAGCAGGTTGACGGCGGCGTGGATCATTCGAGCGCCTCGCGGTAGGCGGCTGCGGTGGCGGCGGCGGTGGCCGCCCAGGTGTGTTCGGCGGCGCGCTGTCGTCCGAGTTTGATGAGCTGGTCCCGGTCGGCGAGAGCTTCGGTGATGCCCGCGGTGATCGACGCGGTGTCGTAGGGGTCGACGAGCACCGCTGCTCCCCCGGCGACGTCTTCGGTGGCGGTGCCGCGGCTGGTCACCACCGGGGTGCCGGCGCTCATGGCTTCGAGCACCGGAAGCCCGAAGCCCTCGTCCTCGCTCGGGTAGGCGAGCAGTTCGGCGGCGGCGTAGATCGCGGGGAGGTCGGCGGGATCGACGTGTCCGAGGAATCTGACATCGGCGCTGTCGGCGAGTTCTTCGGCGATGCCACCCCAGCCATCGGCTCCGGCGACCACGAGGGGGAGGTCGACGTTCTTCATGGCTGCGATGAGTCGACGCAAGTTCTTACGCGGTTCGAGGGTGCCAACGGCGAGCACGTAGCGCTCGGGGAGGTGGTGGGTGGCGCGGGCGCGGTCGATGAGCGCGTCGGTGGTGTCGTGGGGGTCGACGCCCCAGGGGATGACGCGAATGCGGTCGCGGTCGAAGCCGATGCCGACGAGTTCATCGGCGACGGTCGCGCTCGGGCAGGTGACGAGTCGAGCGGAGCGGGCTCGGTCGACGGCCCGGGTGAGCACCCGAGCGCCGCGGCGGGTGAGGCGGTCGGGTCGGCGGAGGAAGGCGATGTCGTGGAGGGTGACGATGGAAGGGGCGCGGCTTGGGGCGGGGATGCCGGCGGTGGAATGACAAAGGTCGACGGCGCCGGTGGCCGATTCGACGAGTGGCCATCGGAGTCGGATCCAGGCGTCGTAGAGCAACGGCCGGGCGAGCGGCACGGTGGTGACCGGGATGGTGGGTTCGAATCCGGCGACCGGTGGTCGGCGGTGGCGACCGGCGACTCCGATGAGGTCGATGCCGTGGTGGGCGGTCAGTTCGGTGGCGACGCGGAGGGTGGCGACGGCGGTGCCTCCGGGCACGTCGTGCCAGCACTGCTCCATCGTGTAGGCGACGCGCATGTCGTCACCCGGCGAGGCGCGCCACGAGTTCGGCGAGGGGTTCGCTGTGATGGCGGAGCGGGGCTCGTCCGGCGAGGCGCCACACGGCGTTGTCGAGGACGCTGTTGGCTGGTCGGGGTGCCGGCCGGGGCGGGTCGAGGTCGGCGGTCGATATCGGGCTGACCATGGCGGGGTCGCGGCCGGCGGCCGCGACGATCTCGCGGACGAACTCGAACCACGACACGGATCCGGCGTTGGTGAGGTGATGGATGCCGCTTCGTCGTTCGAGGGCGATCTTACGAAGGGCGATCGCGAGGTCGGCGGTGAAGGTGGGGTTGCCGATCTGGTCGTCGACGAAGCTGAGGTGGTCGCGTTCGCCGATGAGGCGGAGCACGGTGGCGACCATGTTGTTGCCGTGTTCTCCGCATACCCACGAGGTGCGCACGGTCGCGGCGCTGCTGCCGAGGGCGGCGGCTTCGGTCTCTCCGGCGAGTTTCGATCGGCCGTAGGCGCTGGCCGGGTTGACGGTGTCCCATTCGCGGTAGGGACGGTCGAGGGTTCCGTCGAAGACGTAGTCGGTGCTGATCTGCACGAGGTGGCCGCCGTGGGTGTCGATGGCTTCGGCGAGCCATCGGACGGCGAGGCCGTTGATGAGGTGGGCCCGCTCCTCCTCGGATTCACAGGCGTCGACGCCGGTGTGGGCAGCGCAGTTGATGACAGCGTCAGGTCGGGTCTCGGCGATGGCGGCGTGCACACCGGCTCGGTCGGTGATGTCGAGCCGGTCGCGACCAGCGGCGATGACCTCGTCGCCGGCTTCGGCGCAGACGCGCGTGACGTCGCGTCCGAGTTGGCCTTCGGCGCCGGTGACGAGTATCCGCATCAGGTCCTCGCCTTGAGCGGCTCCCACCAGTCGCGGTGCTCGCGGTACCACTCGACGGTCTCGGCGAGTCCGGTCTCGAAGTCGCGGGTGAGGCTCCAGCCGAGGGCGGTGAGCCGGTCGATGTCGACGGAGTAGCGACGGTCGTGGCCGAGTCGGTCGGCGACGGGCTCGATGTAGGACTCGTCGCGTCCGCAGAGCTCGATGAGCCGGTGGGTGATCTCACGGTTGGTGATCTCGTTGTGGGCGCCGATGTTGTAGATCTCACCGATCTGACCGTGTTCGAGCACGACCTGCACGGCCCGGTTGTGGTCTTCCACGTGGATCCAGTCGCGCACGTTGCCGCCGTCTCCGTAGAGGGGCACTTTCAGCCCGTCGAGGAGGTTGGTGGTGAACAGCGGGATGAGTTTCTCCGGGTATTGATACGGCCCGTAGTTGTTGGAGCAGCGGGTGACCACGACCGGCATGCCGTAGGTGGTGACGTAGGAGAGGGCGATGAGATCGGAGCCGGCTTTGGCGGCCGAGTAGGGCGATCGCGGGGTGAGTCGGTCGGTCTCGGTGAACGACCCGACGTCGATGGAGCCGTAGGTCTCGTCGGTGGAGATGTGCACGAACCGGTCGATCTCGGAGCGGTTGGCGACATCGCAGAGCACGTTGGTGCCGAAGACGTTGGTGTGCACGAAGGCGTACGGGTCGACGATGGAGCGGTCGACGTGGCTCTCGGCGGCGAAGTGGACGACGATCTCGTGGCCGGGGAGGTTCGCTTCGACGGCTTCCTTGTCGCAGATGTCGCCTTGGACGAAGGTGCAGCGCTCGTCGTCGAGGACGTCGCGCAGGTTCTCGAGGTTTCCGGCGTAGGTGAGCTTGTCGTAGACGGTGATCTGGTGGTCGCTGTTGGCGAGCAGCCAGCGCACGTAGTTGGAGCCGATGAATCCGGCGCCGCCGGTGACGAAATACTTCATGGGTGCCTCAGGTGCGCATCGGCCAGTAGGGGCGGCGACCCTCGGGGAGGTCGGCGCGCAGCGGGTTGGTGCGGTCGCGTTCGGAGACGATCGGGTCGGTGACGCCCCAGTCAGCGCCGAGGGCCGGGTCGTTCCAGGCGACTCCGAGTTCGTCGGCGGGGTTGTAGTAGCCGTCGACGAGGTAGGTCATGACGACGTCGGTGAGGGAGGCGAATCCGTGGGCGACGCCTGGCGGGATGTAGACGCCCCAGTGGTTCTCGCCGCTGATGTCGAAGCAGGCGGTCGCCCCGTCGGTCGGTCCTCCTTCGCGGAGGTCGTGGAGCACGACGCGGGCGGTGCCGACCGGCACGTACCAGTAGTCGGCTTGGTGAAGGTGGTAGTGCAGGCCAACGACGGCGCCGGCTTGTTTGTTGGACCGGTTCGACTGGAGCATCTCGCGGGCTTGCGGGATCCATTCGCGGCGGTAGGTCTCGATGAACAGTCCGCGCTCGTCGCCGTGGATCTGGGGCTGCACGACCCGCACCCCGGCGATGTCGGTGCCGATGGCGTCGGCGAGGGTGAGTACGTCAGGCATGTCGGCTCCCGTGGGTGGAGGTCATTCGGCGTCGATCTGGCAGTGGTCGCCGACCATGAGGCGCAGTGCTCGTGGTTTGCGGCGTGATCGCATCACTTCGGCGTGCGATCCGATGAGGCTGTCTTCGAGGCGGGGGACGTCGATCACCGAGGAGTCGTCCATGAGGACGGAGTGCTCGATCTCCGACGAGACAACACGGCAGCGGGCGCCGATAGCGGAGAAGGGTCCGATGAAGGCGTTCTCGATGACGGCGCCCGGTCCGATGGACACGGGCCCGCGGATGGTGGATCCCGTGATGGTGGCTCCTGCTCCGATATGGACGCGGCCGTCGATGACTGATGCCTCGTCCACGGTGCCTTCGATGGTCGGTTCGATGCGTTCGAGGATGAGCCGGTTGGCTTCGAGGAGCGGGGTGAGTTTCCCGGTGTCAATCCACCAGCCGGTGAGGAGTTCGCAGCGCACCCGTCGACCCTGATCGACGAGCCATTGGATGGCGTCGGTGATCTCGAGTTCTCCGCGCGGTGAGGGTTCGATGGCGGCGACAGCTTCATGGATGCCGGCGTCGAAGAGGTAGACGCCGACGAGCGCGAGGTCGGAGGGCGGATCGGCGGGTTTCTCGACGAGACGCACCACGTCGCCGGAGGCGTCGAGTTCGGCGATGCCGAAACGGTGCGGGTCGGGGACCTGCTTGAGGAGGATCTGCGCGTCGGGTGGCTGGTCGCCGGCGCGGGCGGTGCGGAAGGCGTCGACGAAGGCGGCGAGATCCTGTTCGAGGAGGTTGTCGCCGAGATACATCACGAAGTCGTCGTCGCCGAGGAAGTCGCGGGCGATGAGCACGCAGTGGGCGAGCCCGAGGGGCTGGTCTTGCGGGAGATAGGTGATGGCAGCGCCGAAGGCGGAGCCGTCGCCGAGGGCGGCCATCACCTCCTCGCGGGTGTCGCCGACGATCACACCGATTTCGGTGATGCCCGCAGACACCATCGCCTCGATGCCGTAGAAAAGGATCGGCTTGTTGGCGACCGGCACGAGCTGTTTGGCCCGGGTATGGGTGATCGGCCGGAGCCGCGTGCCGGCACCCCCGGCGAGGATCAGCGCCTTCATCGGCGACGACTCTAGTGGGGCGGGCGGCTGGCTGACCGGGGACGCCCGGTCGGCCCTATTCGGTGGGCGGTGGCGGCGTGTTGCCGCGGAAGAACTCGAGGATGGCCTCGGCGCCGTCGCCGAGGCGCAGCACGCTGTTCCCGTCGACGTTGTCGCCGTAGACAGGGAGGCTGTAAGTCGTGAAGCCGTTGCCGTAGGAGCGCCGGAGGCCTTCAGCGGCGGCGAAGGGTTCGAGGGCTGCGTCAACACGAACCGAGGCGGTGACCGACTGGATGAGTTCGCCCGAGGAGAAGGGTTGGTCGGTGAGGCGTCGCACGACGCCGTCGGCGGCGGCCCTCATGAAGAGCTGTTGGCGTTCGATACGTCCGAGGTCGGCGCGGCCGTCGGTGCGCCACTCCCCTTCTCGGAACTCTTGGTAGGAACGACTGCGGGCGTAGGCGAGGGCTTGGATGCCGTCCAGGGTGTTGCAGCCGGGCGGCTGGTCGAGGCCGGTTTTCGGGTCGCGGGCGGGGTGAGCGAAGCAGATCTCGACTCCGCCGATCTCGTTGACGATGTCGCGGAAGCCGACGAAGTTGACTTCGACGTAGTGGTTGATCGGGATGCCGAGGGTTTCGGTGACGGTGGCCACGATCCGTTCGGGGCCGCCCCGGTAGGCGGAGTTGATGCGGTTGGAGCCGCCGGTGCCGGGGATACGAAGCCAGAGGTCGCGCGGAAGGCTGACGAGGTGCAGTCCGCCGTCGAGTTCTCGACGTAGCACCATGATCACGTCGGCGCGGCGTCCGCTGACGATGCTGGTGTCGCCGATGGCGCCGAAGTCGGGGTCGTCGGCGGTGATGCCTTCGCGCGAGTCCGATCCGACGAGGAGGTAGTTCTCGGTGGGTGGGACCTCGATGGGCTCTCCGACCTCGTCGACGGGCTTCTCCGCGAGGACAACTTCAAGGCCTTCGATCCGTTCGACTTCGGCGATGCGGTCACCGGTGGCGGCGGTGAGGCCAATGGCGCCGGAGGCGGCGACGACCGCGGCGACGGCGAACATCGTCGGGAGGGGGGATCTCGTGAGCCACTTGGGCACGAGGGCACGCTAGTGGTCAGGTTGGACGGAGATGGATCACGTCTCCGACGCCGATCCGGTGGGTGACGGCGCAGGCATCGAGCACTTCGAGGGAGCCGTCGGGGGCGACGCCGGTGGCTCGTCCTTCGATGGTGCCGGTTGGCGTGTCCACGCGGACGGCGCGGCCGATGGTGTCGAGGTTGTCGCGGTAGGCGGCTTCGGCTTCGGTGTCGTCGCCGAGCCGGTCGAATTCGGTGAGGAGCGCTTCAAGAACTGCGGTCGGGGTGACCGCGTCGCCAAGTCGCGCGGCCCCGTCGGGCGCCCAGCCGATGTTGATGCCACAGCCGACGATCACGGAGCCGTCCGGGCAGGCTTGGGCGAGCATGCCGGCCGCTTTGCGAGCCTCGCCGTCGTCGCCCACGAGCAGCAGGTCGTTCGGCCATTTGAGCCGGGCGTTCGCTCCGGTGGTGGCGACGACAGCGCGCACGAGGGCGAGGCCGGTGCGATGGGTGAGGGCGACGGGCGGGTCGGGCACCTGTCGGTGGAGGATGGACACGAGCAGGTTGGTGCCCGGTGGGGCGTCCCATCGACGGTCGAGTCGGCCGCGTCCAGCGGTCTGGTGGTCGGTGCGCAACACGGTGCGGTCGGGGGCTCCGTTGGCGGCCGCTGCGGCGAGGTCGGTGTTGGTGCTTCCGGTCTCGTCGACCTTCCACAGCCTCCATCCACGCTCGGCGAGGTGCGGCGGCGCGTCGACCGAGACGGCTTGAGGATGTGGTGGCAGGTCCACGCCACCTACATTGTCATCCGTGCTGTCGAAGATCCTGATCGCTAACCGGGGGGAGATCGCGGTCCGGGTCATCCGGGCCGCCCGAGAGATGGGAATCGCCACGGTCGCGGTGTATTCCGAACTCGATCGCAACGCGCTGCATGTCCGTCTCGCCGATGAGGCCTACGCCCTCGGCGGGCAGACCGCGGCGGAGAGTTATTTGAACACCGAGGCGATCCTCGACGCGATCCGCTCCTCGGGGGCCGATGCGGTGCATCCGGGTTATGGCTTCTTCTCGGAGAACGCGGATTTCGCTCGGGCGATCACCGAGATGGGTGTCGCGTGGATCGGTCCGCCGCCGGCGGCGATCGATGAGATGGGCGACAAGGTGTCGTCGCGGTTGGCAGCGCAGCGCGGTGGGGCGCCGATCGTTCCCGGCACGACGGAGTTCGCGAAGGGCCCGGAGGAGATCCGCGCGTTCGGCGACGAGTTCGGTTGGCCGGTGTGCATCAAGGCGGCATTCGGTGGTGGTGGCCGCGGCATGAAGGTGGTCGAGTCGGCCGACGCGGTTGAGGAGGCGATGGCGAGCGCCCAGCGCGAGGCGAAGGCGTTCTTCGGTCGCGATGAGGTGTACGTCGAGCGGTATCTCACCTGGCCGCGCCATGTTGAGGTGCAGATCGTCGGGGATCAGCAGGGGAACGTGGTGTGGGTGTCGACGCGCGACTGTTCGGCTCAGCGTCGCCATCAGAAGTTGATTGAGGAGGCTCCGGCTCCGGGTCTGCCCGATGGTGTCGAGGAGGCGATGGGTGAGGCCGCGGTGAAGGCGGCGAAGGCGGTCGGCTATTACAACGCCGGCACCGTCGAGTTCATCTATCAGGACGGCGAGTTCTTCTTCCTCGAGATGAATACCCGTCTGCAGGTGGAGCATCCGGTCACCGAGGTGATCACCGGGATCGATCTGGTCGAGTGGCAGATCCGGGTGGCGGCCGGTGAGCCGTTGCCGATGACTCAGGATGAGGTGGCGGCGCGTCGCATCGGCGCCGGGATCGAGGTGCGCATCAACGCTGAGGATCCGGCGGGTGGCGCGTTCCTACCCTCCCCCGGTCCGATCACCGAGTTGGCTGCGCCGAGCGGTTTCGGTGTGCGGTTCGACACGGGATACGAGTCGGGTGACGAGATCAGCCAGTACTACGACAACTTGGTTGGCAAGTTGATCGTGTGGGGTCGTGATCGCGACACAGCGATCGCTCGCACCATCACCGCGCTGCGCGAGATGCGGGTGTCGGGTGTGGCGACGACGATCCCGGCCGACATTGCGATCCTCGAGCATCCGGATTTCGCGGCGGTGGAGCACTCCACGAAATGGGTTGAGCAGACCCTCGATCTCTCGGGGGTGTCGGCGACTCCGGCGGCGGCTCCTGATACCGATGTCGAGCCGCTGGTGGAGCGCACCACGACGGTCGAGGTCAACGGTCGTCGTTTCTCGGTGCGTATGTGGGTGCCCGAGACGGTCGGTGTGGCGGCTGCGGCGCCGAAGCGCGCGAAGCGCTCCGGTGGTGGCGGGTCGTCGGGTGGCGGTTCGGGCCAGGTGACGGTGCCGATGCAGGGCACGATCGTGAAGGTGATGGTCGAGGTTGGCCAGTCGGTGGAGGCTGGTCAGGCGGTCGTGGTGCTCGAGGCGATGAAGATGGAGAATCAGATCTCGGCTGATGTGTCGGGCACGGTCGCCGAGGTGAAGGTCGCCCCGGGCGACACGGTCGGCGGCGGTGACACCGTCGTCGTCATTACTCCTGCTTGATCCTGCTTGGCCTCGCCGTTGGCTCTGCCGCGGGTGTGCGTCTCCGGCGTTACCGTACGGCGCCATGACTGAAGGACAGGATCGTGGCGACGGCACCCGTGTGGTGTCGGCGGGGCGTTCCGGTTTCGGTCGCGCGCTGGCCGGTCCGATGTGGTCGGCAGCGGTGTGGGAGTCGGCTGATCTCGATGAGTCGCGTCGACGTGCTTCGGGGGTTCGTCCCGGCGAGTTCTACGCCCGGTATTCGAATCCGACCGTGCGGGCCTTCGAGGAGGCGATCGCCGAGCTGGAGGGCGCCGAGGATGCGCTGGCGTTCGGTTCGGGGATGGGGGCGATCTCTTCGGTGCTGTTGGCGTTGTGCTCAGCCGGTGACCATGTGGTTGCCTCCCGTCAGCTCTACGCCGGCACCTCGGCTTTGCTGTCGGGTCCGATGGCTCGTCTCGGCGTGGAGACGACGTTCGTCGATGGGGCCGATGCTGAGGCAATCGTCGCGGCGGTGATTCCCGGGCGCACGACGGTGGTGTTCGTCGAGTCGCCGTCGAATCCGTTGCTCGGTGTCGTCGATCTCGAGGCGCTCGGCGCGATCGCAGGGCCGTTCACGGTGGTGGACGCGACGTTCGCGACGCCGCTCGGTCAGCGGTCCCTTGAATTCGGTGTCGATCTGGTGGTGCATTCGGCGACGAAGGGCATCTCGGGTCATAACGATGTGACGCTCGGTGTGGTCGCCGGGGAGCGCGAGTTGATCGAGGCGGTGTGGGCCTATTCGGTGCTGCACGGTTCGGTCGCTTCGCCGTCGGATGCGCAGGCGGCGTTGCGGGGTCTTCGCACTCTCGATGTGCGCCTCGCCCGGCAGTCAGCGACGTCGCTCGAGTTGGCACGGCGTCTCGAGGGGCATCCTTCGGTGGCGGCGGTGCATCATCCGGGGCTCGATTCGCATCCGCAAGCCGCTCTGGCCAAATCGCAGATGCGTTCGACGGGTTCGATGCTCGCCTTCGAGGTGTCCGGTGGGCTTGACGCGGCTCGCCGTGTGCACGACGGACTGTCGCTGATTCGGAGGGCGACGTCGCTTGGTGGAACCGAGACGTTGATCTGTCATCCGTCGTCGACGACGCACGTGTCGCTCAGCGAGGAGGATCGCCGGGCGATCGGCGTGACCGATGGTCTGCTGAGAGTGTCGGTCGGCTTGGAGGACGTCGACGACCTCTGGGGCGACTTGTCCCCGTTGCTCTGACCGTTGCGGCCGGGCGCCGTTCAGGCGTAGTAGGGGTTCGACCCGGTGGCGTGGTCGGTGAGGTCGCGGACCGCGGTGATGGGTTCGACGGCTTCGACGATCATCGTCTGGACGCCTTCCATCATGGTCATCTTGCTCATTGAGCAGCCGTGGCAGCCGCCGCCCATCGTCATGTAGGCGACGCCTTCGCCGTCATGTCCGACGTAGGAGACGAAGCCGCCGTGGGCGGCGAGAGCGGGGTTGACCTCGGTGGAGACAATCGCCTCGATCTCAGCGGAGAGGGCATCGTCGGTGGTGAGGCCGTCAATCACGATTGGCCGCGGCGAGTTGGGGTTGCGGATGACGAGGCCCTGGCTCTCGGTGTGGTCGAGGGTGGCGCCGGTGAGCAGTTCGACGGAGTCGGCCGGAATGATGATCTTCACGCCGTCGATCGTGCGGACCTCGTCGGTGAAGCCGGCTTTCAGGAATTCGTCGAAGCTGAGGTCGTAACGGAAGTCCTCGCCCGGACCCGAGATGATGGCCATGCGAAGCCCGAGGGTGTCAGGGTCGGTTTCCTCGGCGCGGAGCCCGCGGATCACGTCGAGGGCGGCGGCGGTGATGTCGATGATCGTTCCGGGCGCGGTCTCGGTCGCGGTCGCGTCGAGGGGTGACATGGCGCTCAGGCTACCGTCGGGGCCGATGTCAGTCGACCCGTCCTTCGCCTCGAACGGCCCGTTTCTCGGGTCGGAGATTTACGTGTCGTCGATCGGTTCCGATTCAGCTCGGGTGGCTGAGGTGTGTCGTTCGTCGGCCCTCGACGCGTCAGTTCCGGTGTGCGACGGGTGGGATGTCGGTGCTGCGGTGCGGCATCTCGGTTGGGTGCATCGGTGGGCGACGGAGTGTGTGCGACTCGGCGCGATGGCGGAGCGCGAGTCGGTGTCGACACCGGATGCGTCGGCCGATGCCGCTGGTCTCGCCGACTGGTTCTCCCAGGGTGCTGACGCCCTCGTGGAGGTGTTGGGGACCTACGACCCAGAGGCGCCGGCGTTCCTGCCATTTCGGGTGCCGCAGACGGTGGCGAGTTGGCAACGCCGTCTTGCTCATGAGACGTCGGTGCACCGGGTTGACGTGGAGAGCGCGATCGATGCGGTGGCGCCGATCGACGCGGTGCTCGCGTCTGATGGGGTCGATGAGTATCTCTCGGCGGCTCTGGTGAGGATTCTCGGGTCGGGGCGCGCGGCGGTGCCGGTTGGCTCGCTGCACATCCATTGCACCGATGTGGCTGGCGAGTGGCTGGTGGTGCCTGAGGGCGAGGGCTTCGCGCTCACCCGTGAGCACGCCAAGGGTGATGCGGCGATCCGCGGGGCGGCGGCGGATGTGCTGCTCGCGCTGTGGGGGCGTCGCGGGGTCGCGGCCGCGCTCGGCGGGGCTGGTCTTGATGTGGTCGGCGATGAGTCGGTCGCTTCGGCCTGGCTCGCGATCGGCGGGGTCTGACCATGTCGACTCCGAGCCGACTCCGGTCGGCGGGTGGTCATCCTCTGGTTGGTCAGGTGGCCATGGTGGGCGCGGTCACCTGTTTCGCGTTGAGTTTCTCGGTGATCAAGTGGCCGGGAACCTCGGGGGCGGTGATCGCTTGGTGGCGTCTTGTGGTTTCGGCGGTGATTTGGTGGGTGGTGCTCGCCGTGTTGCGGTTGCGAGGCCGTCCGTTGCCGTCTCGTGAGACCTGGCGAGCGGTGGTGCCGGCGGCG
>JAFMMJ010000078.1 GCA_017859785.1 Ilumatobacteraceae bacterium | reverse complement strand
GCCTCGCCTGCGTCGGGTGAACCGAGTGGTTGTCGAGTTAGTCGAAGGTGCCGTGCCGTCCGGCGCCATCGGCGAAACGCGAGGCGCCCTCACGCGTCTCTCCTGAGCGCACCACCTCAAGTCCGCCGGCCGTCTCATTGGCGAGGGCCTCGGCGAAGTTGAGATCCCACTGCTCATACGACGACCGCCGGTCGGCGTTCATGCACATCTGCGGGAACCCAGCCAGTGACTCCGCGAGTTCGATCGCCGTCGCGAGCGCTTCGCCGGGCTCGCAGAGACGGTTCGCGAGACCCATCATCCGCGCCTCATCGCCCGAGACGCCGCGGCCGCTCAGGATCAGATCGAGGGCGTGGCTGTGGCCGAGCATCCTCGAGAGTCGAACCGTGCCGCCATCGATGAGCGGGACGCCCCAGCGACGGCAGTAGACGCCGAAGACGGCGTCGCGGGCAGCGACACGCAAGTCGCAGAACATGGCGAGCTCCAGACCGCCTGCCACGGCGTGGCCCTCGACCGCCGCGATCGTTGGCTTCGACAGCGTCATGCGAGTCGGACCCATCGGACCGGGAAGTGACATGTCGGCTTCGATGCGGTTGCCGGCACCCGTCGATATCGCCTTCAGATCGGCACCCGCGCAGAACGTGCCCTCGGCGCCGGTGAGCACCGCCACCCGGAGGTCGGGTGCCGACTCGAACTCCTCGAACGCCTCGCGGAGGCCATCGGCGGTGCGACCGTCGACCGCGTTGCGGACCTCGGGTCGATTGATGGTGATGATGGCCACCGGACCGCGGGTTTCGGTGATCACGGTGGCGGGTGCGGGGTTGTGCATGGTCTGACGGTAGCCCGACCCCCAGCGGAGGCTGGACGGCGATTAGAGCGCTCCAATGCCCTCGACATCGTGTGTAGTGTCTGTGACATGGATCACGGATTCCTGTCCGCCGCCGATCTCGACCCGGCTGATCTCATCGCCGTCGTCGACCGCTCCCTCGACGCTGCCGAAGCGCCGTTGGCTGGCGACATTGTCAGCGGTGTTCCCGTCTACGACGGTGCTTTCGTCGACTCGCTCGAGCTCGGCACCGACCGCCATCGCGAACTGCTCACCGAGTGGGCGACGATGCTCGCCGACGGACCCGGGTGCCTCGCCATCCGCGGCGCCTACGCCGACACCGCCGTCCTCGATGAGGCCGCCGAGGTCTTCTTCTCGATCATCGAGGAGGAACGCGCTGCCGGAGGCGGCGGAGGCGACCACTTCGCCAAGGCTGGCGCGAACGACCGCATCTGGAACTCGCACGAGAAGCTCGCTGTCCGCGCCCCCGAGGTGTTCACGCGCTACTACTCGAACGCGACGATCGCTGGAGCAGCGACCGCTTGGCTCGGCCCCCACTACCAACTCACCGCTCAGGTGAACGTGGTCAACCCCGGTGGCGACGCGCAGAACCCGCATCGCGACTACCACCTCGGCTTCTACCTTCCCGAGCAGACCTTCGACTTCCCACTGCACGTCCACCGCATGTCGGCCATGCTCACTCTCCAAGGAGCTGTCGCGCACTCCGACATGCCGATCGAGTCCGGTCCGACGAAGATCCTCCCCTGGTCGCAGCACTACCGCGCCGGTTTCGCGATCGCCAAGCGTCCCGAATTCGACCAGGTGTTCGAGGACCGCTTCGTTCAGATCGAACTCCACAAAGGTGACGCGCTCTTCTTCAACCCGGCGCTCCTGCACGCCGCCGGGCAGAACCGAACCTCCGACGTCATCCGCATGGCGAACCTCATGCAGATCTCATCGGCGTTCGGTCGAGCCATGGAATGGCGCGACACCGACGCCATGTGTCTCGCCGTCTACCCGCACCTCGCTGCCGCCGACCTCAAGCCCGTGGATGTCGCGCGAGTGGTGGCGGCCGTCGCCGAGGGCTACGCCTTCCCGACCTCGCTCGACCTCGACCCGCCGATCGGCGGACTCGCCCCCGAATCGCAGGCCGACATCTTGCGTCGCGCCCTCACCGAGGGGTGGGCGACCGACGTGTTCGCCAAAGCGCTCAACGAGCGCAACCTCCGGCGACCGCAAGAACGCTGAGGTCTCAGCCTCCGTCGCGCAGCATGCGGCGCAGAATCTTGCCGGAGGCCGACTTCGGGATCTCGCCGACGAACTCGACCAAGCGGATCTGCTTGTAGGAGGCGACGTGCTCACGGACGAAGTCCTTCACCGCGTCCTCGTCGATCTCGGTGCCTGGAGCCCGAACCACGAAGGCCTTCGGCAACTCGCCGGCTGAGTCGTCGGGAATGCCGATGACGGCGACGTCGAGGATCGCTGGATGGGTGATGAGCAGCGCCTCAAGCTCCGCGGGCGGCACCTGGAAGCCGTTGTATTTGATGAGCTCCTTCACCCGGTCGACGACGGTCATGTGACCGTCCTCGTCGATCACGGCGACGTCACCGGTGTGGAGCCAGCCGTCGGCGTCGATCGTCGCCGCAGTCGCCTCGGGGTTGTTCAAGTAGCCCTTCATGACCTGCGGGCCTCGCACCCACAACTCGCCCGTGCCGCCAACCGGCTGGTCCTCCCCGGTCTCGGGGTCGACGATGCGGCTCTCGGTGTTCGACACCGTCACTCCTGAGGAACCGGACTTGAACATCCCAGGCGGGGTGGTGTGACTCACCGGAGAGAGTTCGGTCATGCCGTAGCCCTGCACCACCTCGCAGCCGATGCGAGCCGAGGCCTCGAGGGCGATCTCACCGCCGAGAGGCGCCGCGCCGGAGAACACCTGCTTCAGCGACGACAGGTCGTAGTTGTCGACCGCCGGATGCTTCGCGAGCGCGAGCACGACCGGAGGCACCGCGAAGAAGCGCGAGATGCGGTGCTGTTGGACAAGACCGAGTGCCTGATCGAGGTCGAAGCGGGGGAGTGTCACCACTGTCACGCCGTTGGCGAGCAGGCCGTTCATGAGCACCTGCATGCCGTAGATATGGAAGAAGGGAAGGAAGGCGAGCGCCACCTCACCATCGGGTGTGTAGACGATCGCGTGGTCGCACTGACAGATGTTGGCGACGAGGTTGTGATGGGTGAGCATGACGCCCTTCGGTAGCCCCGTCGTGCCCGAGGAATACGGGAGCACGACGACGTCCTCACGCACGTCCACCGGGGTCTGCACCACTGGCTCGCCGAAGATCGACAGGATCGAGGTGGTGCCCTCGGCTCCGTCGAGGGTGATCACCTCGGTGATCCCCACCTCGGCCGCCGCGGCGAGAGCGACCTCAGCGAACATCCCGATCGTCACCAACTCGGTCGCCCCAGCATCACGCAACTGGAAGGCGACCTCCTCGGCCCCGTAGGTCGGGTTGATCGTGGTGACCGTTCCGCCGACGACCGCGACAGCGTGAAACACGATCGCGTACTCCGGAACGTTCGGCGCCATGAGCGCGAGGGTGCTGCCGGCGCCGAAGCCCCGGGCCGACAGGCCGCCGGCGAGCGCGTGGATCGCATCGGAGAGCTGCTGGAACGTGTACGAGCGACCGGACGGACCATCGATGATTGCGGGTCGATCCGGGTGGTCGGCGACGCGACGCAACACGAACTCGGTGATCGGAACCTCGGGGATGTCGACCTCAGGTAAGGGGCTGGTGTGGATGATCATTGTGACTCCGATCGTCGCTGGCGGGTGGTGCGATCCTACGCTCGCCGGTGTTCGCCGTCAGGAGGGGAAGCGATGTTCAGACATGTGGTGATGTTTCGCTGGAACGAGGACGTGACCGCCGAGGAGGTGAGCGCGACCCGACGTGCGCTCGATGGCCTCCCCGCGCTCGTGCCGACGATTCGCGACTACCGCCACGGCGGCGACGCCGGGGTCAACAGCGGCAACTTCGATTACGTCGTCGTCGCTGATTTCGATGATGTCGACGGCTACCTCGCCTACCGCGACCATCCCGATCACCTCGCGCTCATCGCCGAGCACATCGCCGGTCGAGTCGCCGACCGAGCCGCCGTGCAATACGAGGTCGCGTAGATGCCGGACCATCTGTACGACCATCCACGCCACCTCGTGAGCGTCGGCTGGCTCGCTGACCGGCCCGAGGGAGTGCGGGTGCTCGACGTGACAGCGCGACTCGACCGCGAACTCGTCAACCGCTCACATGACGCGTGCTTCGTCGATGCGCACATCCCCGGTGCGGTCCACTACGACGTCGCCTCGGCCAAAGGAGTGCTCTCCGACCCCGACGCCGACCTTCCTTGGATGTGGCCCTCGGAGGACGTGGTGAATGCTGGGCTGCGAGCCGCCGGAGTCCGCGACGGCGATCTGGTCGTGCTCACCGCAAGCACGCCCCGCCCGGGAATCGACTCGGGGACGATGTGGTGCACCCGGGCGTGGTGGACGCTCACCCGGATGGGCGTACCTGCGGTCATCCTCCACGGCGGCAACGAGGCGTGGTTCGCCGCCGGCGGCGCTGTCGAGAGCGGACCGAGCCAGAGCGAGACAGGCACGGTCACCGTTTCTCCCCGAGACGGTGGACTCGCCGACGCCGAAGACGTACTCGCCGCCCTCGAGGCGGGCGGAAGTTGCGTGGTCGACGCGCTCAGTCGCGACAACTACGAGGGTCGCGACCCCGGCTACGGGCCACGTCGCGGGCATATCACCGGAGCGGAGAACGTTCCCTATCTCGACCTCATCAAGGCCGAGACCGCTGCCTTCAAACCGGTCGCTGAGATCCAACGACTCCTCGGAGACGTCCTCGACCGGGAGCGTGTCATCACATATTGCGGCGGGGCGATCGCCGCGACGGTCGTCGCCTTCTGCCTCGACATGTGCGGACATGACGACGTGCGCGTCTACGACGGCAGTCTCATGGAGTGGTCGCGACGCGACGATCTCCCGATGATCGATCCGTCGAGCGGCTGAGACTTACCGGCCGACGCGCCTAGACCCAGTCGCCCGATCGCCAACGCTCGCGTTGGAGTCGGTAGCCGCGGGTAACGAGCAATGTCAGGACGACGATCGCGATCACAAACACTGCGATGCCGAGCGCGGGACGGAACAGGCCAATCACGAATGAGGCGACGGTGATCGCGGCGGTGACGGCGAGCCAGACCACGGTTCGCACAAGACAACCCGCCGTGCGAACCGCGCCGACCGTCACCGAGCCCGCGACAGCCCCGACCGCTCGACCCCGATCGCGCGAGGTGTCGCCGGCGTCGAGTTCGATCCGCCGAGTGCGACCGCTACGGCTGGTCGCGGCCGCGAACCCGTCGAGCACCCCTTGGGCGAAGTCGCGAGTGAGCTCGCGCACCCGAGCCCAGAGCGCGCCGGCCTCGGCGACGGCGACGACGATGGCGACCGGAGCCCCAGGTGGAAGTCCGGCTCCCGGACCGGGTTGCTGGCCGATTACCCGGTTCGCGAGCGGGCTCGACCCGCTCACCGGACGAAGCATGAGCCGGGGCACGTAACCCGCGGTCAGCAGCGTTCGGGAGGCTTCCACCGGTGACATCCCGACGACATCGGGAACGTTGCCCGATGGGCCCCGTCGCCGATCGCCGGTTCGCCCGGTCCGGTCATAGGAACGTCGCCGACTCGGATCGGAGAGCGTCTCGTAAGCGGCCTGCACCGCCTGGAACTCGGCGGCGTCGCCACCGACGTCGGGGTGGGTCTCACGCGCCCGTCGCCGGTAGGCGTCGCGGATCTCGGCCTCGGTCGCGCCCCGATCGATACCGAGCACCTTGTAGAGGTCGATCTCGGTGTCGCTCCCGGCTTCTCGCGGATGCCGCCGCGATCGCACCTCGGCCCCGCAAGCACAGGTGGCGAGCAGGATCGGGTCCTCCAGCACCACCTCGGCCCCGCAGGCCGCGCAGGTCACTGTCTCGGCCATACGGCGAGGCTACGCCGGCGCCCATCGAGGCGCTGTGGCGTGCTCTGCGAGGATGAGGGTGTGCACTCGGTGGAACGCGAGATCGGCTACCGGTTCCGGAACCGAGAGCTCCTTCGCTCCGCGACAGGGGTCTGGAGGCGCTCCTTCGGGGCGCTCGAGCATCTTGGTGACGCGATCGCCGATCTCGCCGTCGCGGTCACCTGCCATCGACTCGACGGAGATGCCGAGACCGCGGCGCAGATCGTCGCGAACGCGAATCTCGAGCGGGTCTTCTCGAATCGCCTGCGGCGACTGGTGCGCCCGGGTACCGGTGATGTGATCGAGGCGCTGATCGGAGCCGTGCATCTCGACGGTGGTTTCGACGAGGCGGCGAGAGTAACGAACGCGCTGCTGATTGAGGGCGTTGCTTGGCAGCCGATCCCAATCTCTCGCGCCGATGCGCTCGAGGAACCAGGTGTCGGGCCGGTGTGGGTGGGAGCACTCGTTCTTGACGCGGTGGTCGCCGATCGCGTCGTCGAGCTCCGGGGAGCAGCTGGCACAAGTCAGCGGGAACTATCCACCACGCGCGCGACGCGGACGAGCACGGCGGCCCTCGATCGTCTGGTGCGGGAAGCGGGCGCGCGCCCTCGGCTCGCGGCCGCAGTTGGCGATGCCCGAGCGCTCAAGGCCGCGGCGGCGTCCACGATGCTGGCCCGTGGCTGGGATACCACTCGACGATTAGTGGTCGAGGTCCTCGAGGTCGGTGGACCGCTGGCGCGTCCCGCTCGGCGAGGGGTGCTCCGTCAGTCGAGGAGGTGACGCTTGGCGGCCTCGGCG
>JAFMMJ010000023.1 GCA_017859785.1 Ilumatobacteraceae bacterium | reverse complement strand
AGAGCGACGAGGTAGAGGAGGGCCTGCAGCGGATAGTCGTGATGTGTCATCTCGGTGACGAGATCGGCGGTCGCGAAGTCGCTCGAGGCAGAGACCCGATTGGTCTTGTAGTCGGCCACCCAGTAGGAGCCGTCGGTGCGTGCGACGAGGTCGATCGAGCCGGTCAGGAAGCCCTCGACGGGCACATCGGCACTCGACGCCAGGTGCGCGAAATACGGACGGAACGGGTCGTCGACAGCGAGTTCGTCAACGACGGAGCGCGCGATCGCGCGACTCGACGTGGCCGCCAAGGTGAGGTCGAAGCGCAGCTCGTCACGGCGATCAGCGTGTTTGAGCGACTGAAGCGACCACGCTCCGAGCGGTCCGGCGAGTGGGGTGCGAATCGCATCAACGAGCCCGGCGGCGAGCACATCAGGTGAACCACCGATGTCACGATTCCGGAGCACGTCCGCGCATCGCTCCGCGAGTTCGCCTTCGAGATCGTCGGCCGCGAAGTCGGTCTCCTCGAGGATGGAGTGGACCAGCGTGCCGAAGGCTGCCGACCCCGGGAGATCCGCGAAGGCACCTCGCGAGGGTGCCTGCGGATCATCGGAGTCGATGACCGGCTCGTCGACACCACCGATGACCGGCAGATCGAGATCGGCGAGGTCGTCCAGTCGTTTCGACACCGAGGTGAACGACCAGGTTCGCCAGACGTGATGGAGGTCGCGGTCGAAGTCGGCGGCCTCGACCGACGTCGGCTGATCCACGGGCGCGGTGTAGCGGTCTCCGGCTTCCGGTGTGGTGGGCGGGATAACGGCGATGGTGCCCGAGGAACTCGCGGCGAGCGCGTCGAGATCACCGTCGCAACGGCGCTGGACCACCTCGCTCAGGCTGGAGTACCCCGGCTTGAGCCCGGTGGCCACCCAGACAACGAGGCGGTGGCGGGCCCGGGTCAGCGCGACGTACAGCACGCGAAGGCTCTCCCCATCGGCCTCAGCGTCGGCCGCATCGCGGATGAGCATCGTCTCGCGGCGCTTGGTCTCCTTGTGCGCAATACCGAAGAGATCGATAAGCCGCTCACCCTCCACGAAGGCATGCTTCGGATGTCCCCCACGTTTGTTGCCCCGCCACAGGAAGGGGCAGAGCACGACGGGGAACTCAAGTCCCTTCGCCTTGAAGACCGTGAGCACCTTGACGGTGTCGTCATCTCGGTCGATGCGCCGCTCCAAGAGTTCCGAGCCGAGTTCGTCGTCGGCGTCCTTCGACCAGTGTTCGAGCACGTCGAGCAGTCGGCGCGCCGTGCAGCGAGCACCAGCTGTCTCACGCTGCAGTAACTCGCCGATGTGCTCGAGATCGGTCAGTTCGCGCTCGCCACCGATAGTTGAGAGCACGCGCTCGCGAAAGCCGGTGGCGCGGAGTCGGGCGAGCAGTCTCGGCACCCCGCCGCTCTCGAGCGCGTCACGACGTGCGGCGGCCTCGTCGAGCAGGGCGAGTTCATCGGCGTCGGTGAGGCCGGTGAGATCGCCAAGGTTGAGTGAGCCGAAGTGTCCAAGCGCGACAGCCCGAGCCGCATGCGTCGCGTTGGGACGTTCGATCGACTCGAGAAGGGTCCGCCAGTGAAATGCCGCCGCCGAGTTCATCACCGAGTCGCGGGTGCTTGTCACGACTGGGACTGCGACCGCCCTGAGGGCTTCGGCCACCTTGGCCGCATCGGAGTTCGACTTGGTGATGATGCCGATGTCGGAGGGCCGGAGCGCTCGCTCCCCGTCACCGTCGGTCAATCGCCCGGTTTTGAGCAGTCGGAGCACCTCGGCGGCGACATCGTCGAGGACGACCGGTTCGACTTCGCCGACCACGCCACCGGGCACCGGGCGCAGTTCGACGGGCGCGAGGCGACCATCGTCGAAGACGGCCCGGTCGGGTCGCTCGGCGGCCTCGACCGGTTCGAAGAGGACGTCGGAGGCACCGAACTGCTCGCCGGAGAGGACGGTCTCGATCGCGGTGAGCATCGCGGGGTCGGACCGCCAGTTGGTCGACAGCGACCGGATGGCACCACCGGTGTCAGAGGCGTAAGCGCGCGCAGCGAGATAGGCCGAGAGCTCGGCCCCACGGAATCGGTAGATCGACTGCTTCGGATCCCCGACGATCACTACCGGTATCGGATCACCCTCGAGGAACGCGGTCCGGAAGATGTCCCACTGGATGCTGTCCGTGTCTTGGAACTCATCGATCATGACGAGGCCGAACCGGTCGTGAAGTTCCGCGATGAGCGACGGCCCACGGTCGGGCGACCGCAGGAGGTCGCGGGTGTCAGTGATCATCGAGTCGAAGGTTCGGCGTCGCCAACGGCGTCGGGCCGACTCGACGTCATCGACGCAACCATCGACAAAAGCGGCGATCTCGGCGGTTTCGGGCCACACCCACAGGCGCGCATCGGGCATGGCGAGCCTCCTCGCCACCGCCTGGCGAAGCTTCCCGACGGGCGCCGGCGCCGCACCTCCGATAGCGAGCAGCCGGTTGTTGACGACTTCGGAGATGTCGATCGCTGCACCGTCGACCGTCGTCGCCAGAGCGCCGGAGGCACTGAGGATGCGCTGGCAGAAACCGTGGATCGTCGAGACGGTCATCGAGTCGACATCGGTCAACGCCTGCCCGAGGCGGCGGATGCGCGCTTCGACCTCGGCCCGCGTTCCGGTGGCGAGAGCGAGGACGACTTCATCGGAAGCATCCTCTGCTCCGCGCCGCAACGCTGCCTCGGTCGACTGAATCCGCTGCCGAAGCCGACCCTTGAGTTCGGCCGTTGCCGCCTCGGTGAAGGTGACAACTCCGAGGCCAGCGGTGGTGATCGCGCCCTCGGCTAAGGCGCGCACGGCGAGCGAGGAGATCGCGTGGGTCTTGCCGGTGCCGGCCGAGGCCTCAACCACGGTGAGACCAGGGGCGATCGCCACCATGGGGTCGAGCCGCTCAGCCATCATGGCCCTCCTCGACTCCCCCATCGTGGAACGTGATCGTCGACAGATCGTTGAGGTCGCCCCAAAACTGCCGGGCCTCGGACTCGATATCGGTCGCCTCGAGCAACTCGTCGAAGTCGAGGTTGACGAGGAGCTGCGCGGCGACGCCCTCGTGTTCGGTCGGACCTCCCGACCCATACGATCCGTCCGAACCCCAAGCCGCGCGCGCCGCCCGGAGATCACCGAGAGCGAGCGCAGCGGAGGTCTCGGGGAATCGGATGACCGGCCCAGCGAGAGCGGCGTCGTGGATCGACAGCAACAGTTCGAACGCCTCGCTCCTCCGATCGGGGTCGATGGCGATTTCGGTGACCTCGACCCCCTGTTTGGCGCCACGTTGGATGGCGACTCCACGACAAACCCGGCCACCGGTCACCGCGACGGCGAGCGCGACGTGAGTCCACGTTGCGAGCATCCGCGACGTGTTGGCCCAGGACGGGGTGACGAGAGCGACCGTGTCGCCAAGCACCATGGGAATCACACCTTGGACTCCACGATGATCACCGTCAGGTAGGTCGACCAAGAGACGCTCGGCTCGCCCGAGGGGAACACCGATATGGCGGGTGACGGCAGCAAGCAGGGCATCGACGCGCTCGACGGTCTCATCGATCTGCCCCGCCGGATCGACCGGGGGGATGTCCCCCGCCCGACGGAGCCAAGCGAGCACCTCATCGCGACCGGCGCCTGAGGCATCTGCATCGAGAAGTTGCTGGGCCACCGCCCAGGAGTCGAGGCCGGTGAGGCCAACCGGGATGAGGTCGTCGTCAGTGCCGTGGCGAGACGACGACACCCGCAAGCCGAGTCGCTCCTCGGCGAGAAGATCGAGCGGGTTCGTCATCGCGGTCACCAACGCGGTCACAGTGACGATCGGACCTCCGGCGAAGGCCGGCAGTGGACCGAGCCGAGCTGCGATATCAGGGGCAGCGTCGCGTCGAGCGATCGCGGCTTGGGCCGCCGAGCGGTCGTGGCTCCACGTGCCCTGACCGGGGATCAACTCGTGGAACGCGCGCTCGGACCAGGCCTGCCTCGGATGATCGACCGGTTCGAAGCAGGCGCCGATGAGACCCTCAACTGCTTCGGTGAGTTCGGAGACGATCACCGCGGGTGGTATCTCGGCCCGGGTCCGGACATCGAAACCTGTTGAGCAGATGACTAGCCGCTCACCGGCCGAGAGCACCGCGTCGAGGAACTGGGCTCGCTGCTCTGATCGGCGATCGCGATCGCCGAGACAGGGCCGCGTCGCAACGAGATCGTCGGGCCCACTGAATCCGCCGAGTTCGTTGGCTTGGTCGATGCCGAGCAGACAGACAACCCGATGAGGAATGCCCCGTTCAGAGGTGAGCGACGACACGGTCACGCGGCCGGTGCCGAATCGAGGACGTCCCGGGCTCGATCGAAGCGCTCCGTCGAGCAGCGCGACTAAGTCGGCCGTTGGGACCGCGGAGAAGTGGTCTCCTGCGGAGTCGGCGAGCGCGGTGATGGCCCGATCGATCTCACGGCGCTGGAACCACGTGTCCGGATCGGCTTCGCCAACGAGCTTCGTGAGGACCTCGAGCAGTGAGGCGCACCACTCGCCAACCGGGCGATCGTTGATGAGGTCGTCGCGCAGCGACTGCAGCGCCTCGAAGACCTCGCCGAGCGCGCCGATGACTGCGACATCGTCGAGCGGCAGAGCTGTCGCCGGGGCGACGCCGAGAACGGACGTCGGCGAATCAACACCAGCGACGTGGCCGATCATGAGTCGTTCGAGCGCGTCGCGGAATGTGTGGACTTCGAGCGCCGCGATGCCGGCGGTGAGTTGATCAACCTCGTCGACTCCCCAGCGCATATTCGCGACGCGCAGGAGCTCCCCCGCTCGTCGCGCCTCATCGGCATCGAGCCCGAGGTGGGTGCGAACCGGCACCTGGTTGATGAGGTCGATGACATCGCTCGCGCGGAAGCGCCCGTCGAGCATTCGCAGAATCGCGGCAACGACCGGCACCAACGGGTTCTCTTCGCCGACCGATCGGTCGGCGATCTGCACGGGGATGGCCGCGACACCGTGGTGGTCGTCGCCAGCGAAGACCGATTCGATCAGGGGCGCGTAGGTCGGAAGGTCAGCGCAGAGCACAACGATGTCGCGCAGTTCGTATCGGTGATCACCGTGCTCGTCGGTCTCGGCGAGCAGATGCAGGATGTGGTCGCGGAGCACCTCGACCTGTCGCCCAGCACCGAAGGTGCGGTGAAGGATCAGGCTGTTGTCGACCTGCATCGGCGGGACGGTCGGCTCGGCGTGATCGTCGTGGATGCCGAGTTGCAGCGCCGAGAGCAAGTTCGAGCCAGCCCCACGTTGTGGCTCAACCACCTCGATGGTCGCGGTGTTCTCGGCGAGGACGGCGTCGAGAAGCAGGAACTGACCCTCGTCAGCGGTTCGCCCCCACAACTGCGAGAGTGGATGCCCGCCGGCCAGAAGCGCCTCATCGCCTCGCGGCACCGGGTGCGCTAGCGGTGTGGTCCACGCCGAGCGCAATCGCTCCCATCGCGCGAGCGAGGGCGTGGTGGTATGGATGTCGACCTCGCGATGACGCGAGACGCCGATGACGACCTCGAGCAGGCTGCGCGGCATCGAGGTGATGCCGAAAACGGAAAGTCGATCGGGCAGTTCGGACTCAGCGGCGGGTCCGTCAACGCGGAGTCGATCGAGCGCATGGCGAACGCGCTCCGACTCCGGTGTGCCGAGCCGGGCGACGAGGGTGCGCCACAGGTCGGCCTGCCAGCGCTGATGCTCAGGGAGGTCGTGTCCGTCAACGGTGACATCGCGACCCTCGGCCCAACGGGCGAGCATCGTCGGTCGATACATCTGATAGCGATCGAAGAGGTCGGCGATGCTGCGGGCCCGCACCGCGTCGTCGACCCCTTGATCGAGGAGCACCGAGCGGATCGTCCAGGTCAGCCGATCGACCGTCCAAGGATGGTCATCGGTGTGGCCGAGGGCGCGGGAGGCGAGCGCTGCGGGGAAGGTGAACTCGATGTTGGCGCTGATGCCGAGCCGCTCGGCGAGCCGATGGGAAAGCCAACTGCGGACCGCGGCCCCCGGCACCACGACTAACTCCGGGGCGAAGGGGTCGTCGAGGGGTTCGCGCAGTCGCGCGGCAAGACCATCGACGAGGTCGTCGAGTCGCTCGCCAACCCTCAACCGAATTCCCACCGAACCGACAGTACTCACGGGGTGTGAGAACGCACTCCGGGGTCGCGCGAGTGACGTCGGCCGCGATCGGGCATGATCGGTGCATGGACGTGGAGCATCTACTTCCCGCGCGAGCACCGCGCCAGCGCGCCCGTCAGAACCGGGCGATCGAGAAAATCGACGCCCTCGTGGAGGCGACCGTTCGGGTGCTGGAGACCGAGGGAGAAGCCGGGGTGCGGGTCGCGGAGATCTGCGATCAGGTCGGCGTGTCCTATGGCAGCGTCTACCACCACTTCGGCGACCGCGAGGGCCTGATCCGAGCTGCGCAGTTCGCCCGGCTGCGCGCACAGCCCGGCCAAGACATCGCGTCGTTCGCCTCCGCACTGAATGACGACGCCGCCTCGTTCGTCGACTCGCTCATGGAGATCTGCCGATCGATCGCCTCAGCGGAGCGTGGGCCGGTGCGCGAGGTGCGCACGAGTGTGCTCGCCTCCACCCACGGGCGCCCGGAGTTGCGTGGCCCCGTCGACGAGCTCGAAACCAAGGTGATGGACGATCTCGAGGAGGTGGTGATTCGAGCGCAAGACCTCGGTATCGCCGATCCAGCGGTCGACCCTCGGGCCCTCGCCGCCTATCTCGCAGCGGTGTCGTATGGACTCGTCCTGATCGAGCACATCGATCGGCGTCCCTCAGAGGACGATCTCGCTTCGGTCATCCTCCGCGGATTCGCGGCGTTCATGCCGTCGTGACGCGATCGGCCCTCTCGCCGTCGGGGTCCGCCGGTAGCATCACCGTGCCCCGCCCTCGTAGCTCAGGGGATAGAGCATCGGCCTCCGGAGCCGTGTGCGCAGGTTCGAATCCTGCCGAGGGCACCAGTGAGCCAGCCGGCGATCAGAGTGCGCTGACGTCGAAGCCGTAGGGCAATTCGAGCCGGTTCGCGGCGAGCAGTTCGGCGTCGGCCAGCACCTCGCGGGTCGGCCCGTCAGCCACCACTTTCCCACCGCTCACGATCATCGATCGCGGGCAGGTCTGCAGCGCGAACGGCAGGTCGTGGGTGACAACGAGTTGCGTCTGAGGCAGTCCAGCGAGCAGTTCGGCCAGTTCGCGACGACCGACCGGGTCGAGGCCTGAGGTGGGCTCGTCGAGAACGAGCGCGTGCGGTTCCATGGCGAGCACGGTCGCGATAGCCACCCGACGCTTCTCTCCCCCGCTCAGGTGATGCGGGGTCCGGTCGATGAGTGGCATCGCGCCAACCTGGTCGAGCGCGCGCTCCACGACGCCGTCGAGGTCACCGCGGGGCACCCCGAGATTGGCGGGACCGAACGACACGTCATCGCGAACACTTTGCATGAAGAGTTGGTCGTCGGCGTCTTGAAAGACAGCGCCCACCCGGCGTCGGATCTCCGGCAGGTTGGCGTCAGTCATGTCGAGATCGCCGATTCGGATCGTTCCGGATTGAAGGCTCAGCAGCCCGTTGAGATGAAGCACGAAGGTCGTCTTGCCAGAGCCGTTCGGCCCGAGCAACGCGACCCGCTCCCCCTCACCGATCGACACCGAGAGCCCGTCGAGCACGCTGTCATGCGCCCCCGGGTAGGTGAATCGGAGGTCGGCGACCTGAATGGTCGTGCAGCTCACAACATCACCGCCGCGAGGAGAACCGCAAGCGCCACCACGGGAGGGAGCGCGGCGCGCGCCCAGTCGCCGCCGGGCGTGGCCTGCTCCTCGAGATCGGGCATCGTGCCGGTGAATCCGCGGGACAGCATCGCCTGGTGAACCCGTTCACCTCGCTCGTATGACCGCACGAAGAGCGCCCCAGCGGACGAGGCGATCGGCTTCGCCTGCCATAGCCATCGGGGGTCGTGGCATCGAGCGGTCATCGAGGTGCGCATCCGGCCAAGTTGATCAACGAGCAGATCGAGATACCTCATCATGAACGCCATGATCGACACCAGCACCTTCGGAACGCGGAGCCGGGTGAGGGCGCGCAAGATCTCGGGCACCGACGTGGTGGCCGAGAGGATGATGCTCGCGGTCGCGCCGATCGAGGCCTTGGCGGCGACGTTCCATGCTCCCCACAGACCGTCTCGGGAGAGCCCGATGCCGAGCACTTCGATCTCCTCTCCTCCGGCGACGAAGGGCACGAGTGCCGCGAAGGTGAGGAACGGGATGATGACCGCAAGCCGAGCGAGAACGACGCGAGCCGGCAGGCCCGCTAGCGCGACGATCGATAGGGCGACGGCGGCGTGAACACCGAACGCCCACATCTGCTCGCGCGGGGTGAGCGCCACACAGATCACGAAGGCGAAGGTCGAGACGACTTTCGTCTCCGGCGCCAGCCGGTGGACCGGTGAGTGGCCGTGGATGACCAGGTGGCCGACTCCGCGGCCGTCGAGGCCTCCCGCCATGCTCAGCTCGCCGCGATCCGGTCGCGGCCCTGGCGGGCGGCGCTGATCAGCCCGAGGCCAACCAGCAGGGTGATGAGCACACCGGAGACTCCCGCGACCGCGAGACTGAGCGTCTCATTACCGACACCCGATGTGGCGTAATCGGAGAAGATGCTTGAGTCGAGAGCGTGGTCGCGACCGGAGTCGATGAAGCCCTCGTCGATCGCCACCTTCTCGAGGCCGTCCGGATTGTCGACGGCGAACTGGCTGACGACGGCGGCGAACACCAGCGAGACAAAGAGCCCACCGAGCACGAAGGTCCGGCGCCCCACACGACGGCCACCGGCGAGTTGAGTGGCGTCGAGGTCGGAGGCGCCCGTGACGAGGTCGGGACGAGCCGCGAGGACGGCTCCGACAGCGAGAGCCGAGATGATCGCCTCACCGACACCGATCAAGACGTGCACACCGACCATTGCGCCGAACACAGTGTCGAACGGCACCTCGGCACTCGCGCCGAAGAGCCACTGCACCGAGAACGCGGCCGCCGACAGCACGACCGAGACGAGGGCGGCGATCGCGGTGGCGCCCATGACCCCGGCGGCGTTGCGGGGCATGAAGCGGCGCATCAGCCGGAAGACGGCCCAACCGCCGAAGGCGGTCACAGTGGCCATGTTGAGCACGTTGTAGCCGAGCGCTGTGAGCCCGCCGTCGGCGAAGAGAAGTGCCTGAACAACAACCACGACGGTGACCACGAGCGAGCCGACCCAGGGGCCGAGCAGGATCGCGGCCAGCGCTCCACCCATGAGGTGCCCGGTGGTTCCGGCGGCGACGGGGAAGTTGAACATCTGCGCCGCGAAGATGAAGGCGGCGGCGATGCCGGCGAGGGGAACCTGCCGATCGCCGAGTTCTCGGCCACTCACCCGAAGGGCGAGTGCGACGAACACCAGCGCGATGACTGCGGTGGCCAAGGCGACTGGGGCTTCGAGGAACCCGTCGGGGGCGTGCATCGCGATCATGGAGGTCTCCTTCCAGCCGTTTTGGCCTCGTGAAGCACCGTACTGAGACAGCCGGCCTCTTGCAAACCGTTCGCAATACATTCATCTGCTGTCTGCTCGCTCGACGGGAAGTTCTAGGGTCCGCTCCGTGGAACTTGAGGACATCCTCCGAGAGCGAGACTTTCGGCTCACTCGGCCCCGCCGAGTCGTGTGGGACGTGCTCTCCGAGAGTGAGCGTCACCTGAGCGCCGCGGAGATCGCCGAGGAGGTCCACCGCCGCGACCCGGGCATCAACGTCTCCTCGGTCTACCGAACACTCGCCCTACTCGCCGAACTCGACCTCGTCCGCGAGTCGCGCCTCACCGAGACCAGCACCTGGGAACCGGCTCACGCCGATGCCGTGATCCACTTGGTGTGCGAGAACTGCGGCGCGACCCGTCATCACGACGCCGCCCTCGTGGAGGACCTCCGCGCCGAGATCGCCCGCACCGCCGACTTCTCCCCCTCGGTCATCGACGTGAGGGTCTCGGGCACCTGCGCCAAGTGCCCGGCGGTGTCAGCCGCCCCCTGACCCGAACTCGGCCCACTCAGCCTCCGTCCAATGGGCCCGGAGTTCCGCGGTCACGAAATCGGAGGTCCATCGCACCATCTCGAACCAGGGCAGCTCCGCGCTCATCACCTCGGTGTAGGCCATTCCCGACAGCACCAGGGCGACGTCCTCGATGTGCAGTTCCACCTCCCGATCGGGCCCGTCGCCGGTCTCGAGTTCGACCGGGTCCCACCAACTGAGCAACCGTCCCTCAAGGTCGACGAGGCGCTCCGTGTCGACCGGCCAGCCAGAGGGAGCCGACACCCCGGTGATCGAATCGAAGACGATGCCGAGGATCTGCCAGAGCGACGAACCCGCCTCAGTCGACAGGGTTACGCGACGCGGCAGCGTCACGCCGCACCAAAGGCCGACGGGGCGAGCTCGCTCTCCCCATCTGCGATCCCGCGCACGATCCTCTCGGCCACGACCGAGGGGGAGAGTCCGGTCGGGAACGTCGGCGCCGAGCCGAACACCGCCCGATCGGCAAGACCGGTCTCGGTGTGCGGAGGCCTGACATCGATGACGTTGATGCGTCGGGGTCGGAGCTCGCGGCGCACCACCGCGCAGGCGCTCGACAAGCCGGCCTTCGCCGCCGCGTAGGTGGAGGTGCCGGGAATCGGTGTGTCGACGATCGCGCCGGTGATGACCGCGATCGCTCCCCCGTCCTCCACCGCGGGAGCCACCTCACCGAGAAGAGCGAGCGGGGCGGCGAGGTCGACAGCGATCAGCTGGGCGATATCCGCTGCCCGCATCACGGTCGCTGGAGCGAAACCGACGACCCCTGACGCGATAACCACGATGTCGATGCCGTCAAGGGCACCGATCGTGTCGTCGATGAGACGCTCCCGCTCCGAGGTGACGGTGATATCGCATTCCACGTGCAGCGTCGCCCCGACACCGGCGAGTTCACGGCGTCCAGAGGTGACCACCCGAGCGCCACCAGCAACAAGGCGTTCAGTGATCGCCGATCCGAGACCTCCGGTGGCGCCGACGACCAACGCGCGGGTGCCAGCGATTGAGATTCCGGCGGGGGGAGCCATGGGGAGAGTCTGGGGGCGACAACCCCCGCCTCGCACCTCGTGCGCTTGCGCTCGCGGGCTACCGTCGCCGGTATGAGGAGAACGGTCAACGATCTGGTCCGCGAGGCCAAAGCCCGCATCGAGGAACTCTCGGTCGCCGATCTGCAGGCGGAGATCGCAGCCGGGTCATGCACCGTGATCGACATCCGCGACTTCCGCGAGCGCCTCGAGCGCGGCGCGATTCCCGGTGCGGTATCGGCCCCTCGCGGAATGCTCGAGTTCTGGTTCGATCCGGAGAGCCCGTATCACCGCGAGTCCTTCACCTTCGACAAGCGCTACGTCCTCTACTGCGCCGGTGGCCAACGCTCGGCACTCGCAGCGGCGGTGCTGCGCGACATCGGATTCGACGACGTCGCCCACCTCGAGGTCGGATTCAACGGCTGGGCTGAAGCCGGCGGTGAGGTCGAGGACGTCTCGGCTGACTCCAAGTGGGTGAAGCGCTCCTAACCGCAGAACACGAACGTGCCGACGGCCCACCGACTCAAGTAGCCCGATCGTCGGCTTCCACCGGAGCCGACGATCATCACTCGGCGAGCAAGGCGTCCAGCAGGCTGCTCGCTCCCAGCCGGAAACTCGCCGGCGTCGCCCATCCCACACCCAGCACTGCTTCGACAGCGTGCAGTAGCGCAGCCGCGTCATCGAGAGTTCGAATTCCACCCGATGGTTTGATACCGATCGGACGTGAGGCAGAGGCGACCTCATGAGCCATCACCGTGACCGCCTCCGGGGTAGCCGAGACGCTCGTCTTTCCGGTTGATGTCTTCACGAAGTCGGCACCGTGGTCGATGGCGAGACGAGCGGCTCGCCCGACCAGTGCGGAGTTACCGAGTTCGCCGGTCTCGAGGATGACCTTCAGATGCCGCTCGGCCGGTACCACGGCACGCACCGCGTCGAGGACCGCGCTCGCATGTTCGTGGTCGCCGGCGCGCAACGAGCGATACGGGAGCACGAGATCCACTTCGTCCGCTCCGTCGCCGATGACACGATCGGCGATTACCGAACAGTCGAACGCTCGGTCGTCTCCGGCGGGGAAGTTGACCACCGTGGCGATGCGAACGTTCGATCCGTCGAGTTGACGACCGGCGCGTCGAACGTGCTCAGGCCAGACGCAGACGGCGGCCACTCGGTGCTCCATCGCCCGTGAGCAGAGCCGCTCCACATCAGCCGGCGAACTGGAGTCACTCAAGTCAGTGAGGTCGATCATCGCGATCAAGCGACGCGCGAGAGCATGACGGGCTGCTCCCGTCTCGACCGACTCCATAGCCAAACCGTACGGCGGCAGTGATGCGGCGCAGAGGGCCGAACGTCCTGAATCAGGCCGCTTGTGGGTCTCCGGCCGCCTAAGACGGCACACTGGTGACCCATGAGTCTCGTGAACAGCTCCGCTCGGAACCTCGGCGAACTCGGTGAGATCGGACCGATCGCCTTCGGGATGTGGAGGTTCACCTCCACCGACGTCGACGCCTCGGTCGCCCTCGTCGAAGCCGCCCTCGACAACGGCATGAACCTCATCGACACCGCCGACGTCTACGGGCTCGATTGGAACGGCACCGGGTTCGGCACCGTCGAGGAGAACCTCGGCGCCGTCCTCCGGCAGGCACCGGGCTTACGCGACCGCATGGTGCTCGCCACCAAGGGCGGTATCCGACCGCCGGTCCCCTACGACTCATCGCCGGCCGGCATCACCGCCGCCTGCGAGGACTCGCTCCGACGGCTGGGCGTCGAGACGATCGACCTCTACCAAATCCACCGACCCGACATGTACACGCATCCCGCCGATCTGGCGGCAGCGTTGAGCGCTCTGCGCGACGCCGGCAAGATCCGCGCCGTCGGCGTGTCGAATCACACCCCGGCCCAGACCGAGGCGCTCGCCGCGCACCTGCCCTTCCCCGTCGTCACCGACCAACCCGAGTTCTCCGTCATGCATCTCGACCCGATGCGCGACGGCACCTTCGACGCCTGCATGCGCACCGGTCGCATCCCCATCGTGTGGAGCCCGCTCGCCGGTGGGCGCGTCATCTCCGGTGAAGGGATGCCCGATGCCCTCGCCACGGCCCTCGACGCGATCGCCGAGCGAGAGGGTGTCGACCGAGCGACCGTCGCTCTCGCGTTCGTGCTCGCCCATCCGAGCGCTCCGGTGGCGATCATCGGCACGCAGCGGCCCGAGCGAATCGCCGCAGCCGCGGCCGCGTTCGGCGTCACTCTCGACCGCGCCGACGTCTACACCCTCGTTCAAGCCTCCGAAGGAGTCCCCCTGCCATGACTACCGACCGCACCCCCGTCGAGATCTCCTGGTTCGGCGCGCTCTGCGACGACGATTACGAGTTCCTCGGAGCGCCCGACCCGGCGCTCGCCGCGAGTTGGCCTCACTGCAGCGACATCGTCACCGCCGCCGACCGCAACGGCTTCGACAATGTGCTGCTGCCCTCGGGTTACACCCTCGGCATCGACTCGACCGCTTTCGCGGCCGCGATCGCGACGCATACCCACGACATCAACCTGCTGCTCGCGGTGCGGATGGGCGAGATGTGGCTCCCGCAGTTGGCGCGACAGCTCGCGAGCATCGATCAGTTCGCCGGTGGCCGCCTCACCATCAACATCATCTCCTCCGACATCCCCGGTGAGGCGCTCGAGTCCGAGCCGCGTTACCAGCGCACCCTCGAGTGGATGCAAGTCCTGCGCATCCTTCTCGACGGCCAGCCCGTCGACTTCCACGGCGAGTTCGTCAACCTGACCCTCGATCCGCCTCGCGCCCGCACCGTCGACGGCCGCTGCCCGCCCTTCTATTTCGGAGGCTTCTCCGAAGCCGCAAAGGAAGTCGCGGCGCAGGAGGCCGACGTCTTCCTCACCTGGCCCGACACGGTCGCCTCGGTCGGCGAGACGGTGGCCGAGATGAACGCACGGGCAGAGCGCCACGGCCGCTCGTTGATCACGGGACTTCGCACCCATGTGATCGTCCGCGAGACGGAGGCCGAGGCCCTCGCGGCTGCGGAGAAGCTCGTGTCACGACTCGATGACAGCATCGGCGCCGAGATCCGCGCCCGATCACTCGACTCAGCATCGGCCGGGGTGCAGCGCCAGGCGGCACTGCGCGAATCCGCAAGCGACGACGGCTTCGCCGAGGCCAACCTGTGGACGGGGATCGGTCGCGCCCGTAGCGGCGCCGGTGCCGCCATCGTCGGCGACCCCGACCAGGTGCTCGCGAAACTTGAGGCCTATCGCGCCGTTGGTGTCGAGGCCTTCGTGCTCTCGGGTTACACGCACCGAGCGGAGTGCGACCTCTTCGCCGAGCACGTCCTGCCCCGTATCGACCACGCTCCCCTGAAGCCCCGCTGGACCCGCTCCTGAGCGAGCGCCATTCGGTCTGGTCCTAGGACCAGATCGACAGGCGGGAGTCGGCGTCGAAGAAGTGCATGTTCTCGGTCGCCACCGCGATCGAGATCGAGTCGCCGGCGCGCACTCGGGAACGAGGGTTGAAACGCCCGACGGCGTTCGCCTGATCGTCGCCGTGACGCTCCTCGACCGCATCGGGGTCGCCGGAATCGACGGTCGTCGCGTCGAGAGTGAAGTGCACCATGATCTCCGAGCCGAGAGCCTCGATGAGTCGCACCGGGGCGCTCAGCCGCTGGTCGGCCGGGGTGTCGGGGGCGAACTCGACATCCTCGAAGTCCTCCGGTCGGATACCGACGATCACCTGACGGCCGTCGTAGCCACGCAGCGCGGGGCGCTTCGCCGCGACCGCGTCGGAGAGGGTGACCGTCTGCGAGCCGATGGTCGCGGTGATCCGATCGCCGGAAACACCAATACGCCCTTCGTAGAGGTTCATCGACGGTGAGCCGATGAAGGCCGCGACGAACACGTTCTCAGGGCGGTCGTAGAGGTTCTGCGGAGTATCGACCTGCTGCAACACGCCGTCCTTGATGACGGCGACGCGGTCACCCATGGTCATCGCCTCGACCTGATCGTGGGTGACGTAGAAGGTGGTCACGCCAAGGTTGCGCTGAAGCGACGCGATTTCGGCGCGCATCTGCACGCGGAGTTTCGCGTCGAGGTTGGAGAGCGGCTCGTCCATCAGGAAGGCGGCCGGCTGGCGGACGATCGCGCGACCCATAGCGACACGCTGACGCTGACCGCCCGAGAGCTGTCCAGGCTTGCGATCGAGATAGGTGGTCAACTCGAGGATTTCGGCGGCGCGCCGAACCCGCTGCTCGATCTCCTCTTTCGGCACCTTGGCCAATTTGAGAGCAAAACCAATGTTGTCGAAGACGGTCATGTGCGGATACAGCGCGTAGTTCTGGAACACCATCGCGATGTCGCGATCCTTCGGTTCGACCTCGTTGACCACCCGGTCGCCGATGCGCATCTCACCCGAAGTGATCTGCTCAAGTCCGGCGATCATGCGGAGCGCCGTTGACTTACCGCAGCCCGAGGGACCGACGAGGACGAGGAACTCCCCGTCGTTGATGTCGAGGGAGAGGTCGTGAATCGCCTGGAAACCGTTGTCGTAGACCTTGTTGACGTTCTCGAGCGAAACCGTCGCCATTCCCCACCTCGAATCCAGCCGACTAGGCGAACCCAGCCGCTCCCATGGCGCCCCCCAATGGGCCGCTCTGACCTCTGGTGATCGTAGTCGGTGAGTCATACGGCACCGGCAGGTAGCGTCGTTCCGCGTGAATCAGGTGAAGAACCGTCTCCAGTCGCTCGGCCTGCTCGACCGCACGTTCGCCGTCGCCACCGATGAGGAGCTCACCTCGCTGATCGACTCCCTCGACGAGGAGCATCTCGATGCTCTTGCCGACTTGATCGAAGCCGACGACACCGTCGATATTGCCGCCGTGCGTTCGGCACTCGCCTCGGGTCGTCTCGACGGCACGATGGAGGGGGTCGCGATGGTGCTGACCGACGCCTGCCTCGCCGACTGCATCGAGCAGCTCGGCGACAATGCTGATCACCCATCATCGGAGGATCTCCGCGAGGTGCTGCCCGGCCTGATCGAGCGGCACGGCCTCGCGGCCAACCGGATCATGCTGGCGTCAACCGTCGCCGGGGAGGCTCCGGCTGCGGCCATCATTCGCGACCTGCTGAAGAACGACGAGCTTGTGGCGCTTCCCCCAGCCGAATCGAAGTCGGTCATCCCGGCGCCCCCTTCGGGCGATGAACGCGACGAGGCCGAGCGCGAGGCGCTCCGTGAGCGCCGTCGAGAGGCGAAGGCCCGCAAGCAGGCTGAGGCGAAAGCCCGTCGCGAGCAGGCCGCCCGCGCGAAGCGCCGCTGACTCAGCGGATCGGCGCGGAGGGCATGGTCGGTGCCTCGGCGCGAGCCGGGTTGCGCTCGGGCAGCATCGTCCATACGACGACGAGTCCGATGATGGCCATCACCACTCCCCCGGCGAAACCGCTGCGCTTGCCAGCGAGCTCAGCGACGATGCCGAGGGAGAGCCCACCGACGATGTTGCCGACCTCAAAGAACATGGTGAACGAACTGACGGCGGCCGTGCGCTCGTGGGGCTCGACGCTGTCGACCACGCGCGCCCACAGCGGCGGGTAGTTGAGGGCCATTCCGGCGCCGGTAATACCAGCAGCGAGCCACAGCGCCCACGCCGATGGGACCGCGGCGAGCAGGGCGAGTCCAACGGCGAGGCTGGCGAGGGCGATGCTGGCTGAGGTGCGCAGACCGATCACCTCGGGGATGCGAGCGCCGAATATCCGAATGACGAGGCTGACCGCGCTGTAGACGGCGAAGAGCCCGCCGGCTCCGGCGAGGCCGACGGATCGGGCGTAGTCGGGAATGAACGCGCCGAACGACGCGAAGGAGGCGATGGCGCAGGCGAGCACGATGCCGGGCCACAGCGCGGCTCGGTGGAAGAAGGTGAATCCGCGCGACGGACCCTCGGCGACCCGGTCGACTCGCGATGGAACTCTGAACACCGAGATGGCGGCGATGACCGCGAAGCCCGCCGCAGCGATGAAGGTGCGGGTGTAGTGGTCGTCGCCGAGGAACCACTCTCCAACGATCGGCCCGATGCCAACGCCGGTGAACACGGCCACTGAGAGATAGCTCGCTCCTTCGGCTCGACGTCCCTCTGGGGAGAGGTCGGCGATGAGGCTCGAGGCGGCGACGAAGACGATTGCCTCGCCGACTCCCATGATCGCTCGGAGAGCGAGGAACACACCGAGGTTCGGTGACAGGCCGGCGAGGAGCGCCGCGCCGGCACACATGAGCGCTCCGGCGCGCATCAGGGCGCGGCGTCCGAAACGTTCGCTGAGTGGTCCGATCGCGGGACGGCAGGCGACGGCCGCTCCGGCGAAGGCGACGAGGGTGAGTCCGATACCGAGTTCCCCGCCTCCGAGTTGCAATTCGACGAATCGGGGGATGATCACAATGACCATCCCGACGAACATGAATTGCAGGAACAGCGCTGTCGTGACCGCGATGAACGGTCCGGTGACGAGACGCTCCCTGGTGGCGCCCGATTCGATGTTCATGAGGTGATCAGCCGGGTTTGGGTTCCTTCGGGAGCCCGAGGACCCGCTCACCCACGATGTTCCGCTGGATCTGGCTGGTGCCACCCCAGATCGTCTCGGAACGGGAGAAGAAGAACGCCGACATCATGCCGCTCACCGGGTAACCCTCGCGCCGGCGTTCGCGCATGGCACCCGGCCACGAGCCGCCTTCCGGTCCGCTGTCGACGAGCATCGCCTCGGCCCCGAAGATGTCGAGGGCGAGTTCCATGGCGCGCTGGTGCATCTCCGACCAGAACATCTTGTTGGTGGCGCCGAGAGCGATGGTGCCCATGTCCTTCGATCCGCTCAGGGCCGATGAGAGGTTTCGCAGACCGTTGATGCGAAGGATTTGGATCTTGGTGAAGTACCGCATGAGACGCTGGCGGATGAGGGGGTCGTCGATCGCCCCGTTGGCGCGCGCCGCCTCGACGAGCAGGCGATACTCCTCCTCGAACCGGCGGTAGCCGGTGGTGGCCGACTGGCCGCGCTCGAAGGCGAGCGTCGAGTTGGCGACCTTCCAGCCGTTGTTGACACCACCCACGACGTTGTCGGCTGGGCATCGGGCGTCGGTGAAGAACACCTCGCAGAACTCGGCGGTGCCGTCGGGCTGGGTGATGCCTCGCACCTCTACCCCGTCTTGGCGCATCGGAACCAAGAGGTAGGAGATGCCGGCGTGCTTGGCGGCGGTCTGGTCGGTGCGCGTGAGCAAGAAGCAGTAGTCGGCGTGATGCCCTTGGGTTGTCCACACCTTCTGGCCGTTGATGACCCATTCGTCGCCATCGAGCACGGCCGTGGTCTTCAGGCTGGCCAGGTCGGAACCCGAGTTCGGCTCGGAGAATCCCTGGCACCAGCGGGTCTCGCCCTTCAGGATTCCGGGGAGGAACTCGCGCTTTTGCTCCTCGGTCCCCCACTGCAGCAGGGTCGGGCCGACGAGGGTGTCGCCGAAGAAGTCACCGCGCATCGGAGCCCGCGCCCGCGCGAACTCCTCGGCCAGCACGACCCCTTGCATAGTGGTGAGACCCTTGCCGCCGTACTCGGTCGGCCAGGTGGCGCAGATCCACCCTCCCGAGAAGAGCTTCGCCGGCCAGTGGGCGTTGAACTCGCGTCGTTCCTCGTCGCTCATCTCGAAACCGGGATCGAACCAGCCTGAGGGCAGGTTGGTCTCGAGCCACGAGCGGATCTCGGAACGGAACTCCTCGGCATCGGTGGGGTACGTGAGGTCCATGATCTGAGTCTGCCCGCGGTAGGACCCCGATGACGCATCGACCTCAGTCTCACGCCCGGGCCGCAGATGAAACACACCGTTCACACTGCGCCAACACGCCGGTCATCCCGTGCGGCGAATCTGTCGACGTGTCACGGCCCGCTCCTGTCGCTGCTCCCCTCGAGTCGGAACCTCCCGAGGTCGCAGTGGGTGCCATCGTCTCTCCCCTGGGACAACTCACCCCGCAGGAGCGGGCCGTGCTGGACGCCCTCGCGGCGCGATCAGGCCGCGTCGTGAGCAGATCCGAACTCGCGCGCGCGGTCGGGGTCGCGGATCTCAGCGAACGACGCTGCGACTCACTGGTGGTCGCGGTGCGACGAGCGGTCGGTGCGGAGCGCGTGGTGACGGTCCGGCGTCGCGGCTGGATGCTCGTCGCGGCCTGATCGCGGCCTCGCCTCCCTCACGCACTGGTCACAGACACGAAACATTCGGGCGACAGTCGTGAAACGACCGGGTTCTACGTTCGGTGGCGTCCTCGGGCAACGAGGCCTCGGACGCCCCCTACCCGTCTACCCATAGAGGAGGAATCGTGCGCAAACGTGCACTACGAATCACTTCCGGCCTCGGTGGAACGCTCGCTCTGCTCGCGTTGACACCGAACGTCGGTTTCGCCCAGGAACTCACCCCCGAAGAGGTGCAGGCTGTCCTCGACAACCTGTGGGTCTTCATCGCCGGCATCTTGGTGTTCTTCATGCAGGCGGGCTTCGCGCTCGTCGAGGCCGGACTCACCCGCGCCAAGAACGTCGTGAACATCTTCGCGAAGAACATGGCTGACGCCGTGATCGGCATCCTCGCCTTCTTCGCCACCGGCTACGCCTTCGCCTTCGGCGCCGGCGGCGACTGGATCGGCACCGAGAACTTCCTGCTCACCGGCTACGACGACTACTCGGCGATCGACGGCGGGCTCAGCCCGGCGACGACATTCTTCTTCCAGGCTGTGTTCGCCGCCACCGCGGTCACGATTGCCTCGGGAGCCATGGCCGAGCGAACCAAGTTCAGCGCCTACCTGCTGTTCTCCGCGGTGATGTGCGCGTTCATCTACCCGGTCGTCGTGCACTGGACATGGGGCGGCGGGCTCATCGCGAACATGTCGATCGGCGACGCCGTCTATTCGGACTTCGCCGGTTCGGCGATCGTGCATATGACCGGTGGAGTCGCGGCCCTCATGGGCGCGGTCTTCCTCGGCCCACGTCTCGGCAAGTACGGCCCCGATGGTCGCCCCCGCGCGATCCCGGGTCACAACATCCCGTTCGCCATTCTCGGTGTGTTCATCCTGTGGCTCGGTTGGTTCGGCTTCAACCCCGGCTCCGAACTCGCCGCCGACCAGTACGTCATGTCGGTCGGTGTCAACACGATGCTCGCTGCCGCTGCTGGCGCCTTCATGGCGACCGTCACGATCTGGTTGAAGGCCGGTAAGCCCGACCTCGCGATGATCGGCAACGGCGCCCTCGCTGGACTCGTCGCCATCACCGCCCCTTGTGGCGCGGTGGATCCGCTGCCCGCCGTCATCATCGGCGGTATCGGCGGTGTGCTCGTCGTGTTCTCCGTGATCTTCTTCGACTCGGTCCGCATCGACGATCCGGTCGGCGCTATCTCGGTTCACGGTGTGGTCGGTATCTGGGGAACGCTCTCCATCGGCCTGTTCGCCAAGTACGACGACGCCTTCCTCGGTCGTGAGGACGCCGGCCTCTTCTACGGCGGTGGGTTCGACCAGCTCGCGATGCAGGTCGTGATGGTCGTCATCATCGCCGCCTGGGTCGCAGCGACCACCGCGATCCTGTTCGGGATCCTGAAGGCCACCATCGGCCTGCGGGTCAGCGCCGAGGAGGAGACCCAGGGTCTCGACGTCCTCGAGCACGGGCTCCAGGGCTACGCCAACGAGACCGCCACCACCGGCGCCTGATCCGGACGACACAGAGAGAACGAAGGAGAGTCATGAAACTCATCACCGCAGTCATCAAGCCGTTCAAACTCGACGACGTGAAGGACGCCCTCAAGGCGATCGGCATCGCCGGGCTCACCGTCACCGAGGTGCGCGGCTTCGGCCGTCAGGGGGGTCACACCGAGACCTACCGTGGCGCCGAGTACCAGATCGACTTCGTGCCCAAGGTCAGCCTGTCGGTCGTCGTCGACGACGCTCAGGCGGATCAGGTGGTCGATGCGATCACCTCGTCGGCCGCTACCGGCAAGATCGGTGACGGCAAGATCTGGGTCACCCCGGTCGATCGGCTGGTGCGTATCCGCACGGGCGAGGAAGGCGCTCAGGCGATCTGACGCAGCGACCGCCCGCCCGTCCCGCTCGTGCGGGGTAGGGGCACCCCCGGGTCACCGATAAGGGGCCCGGGGGTGTGTCGCGTCTGAGGTCAGCGCGCGGGACGGGACCGTCGCTGCTGACCAGGTCGACCGGCGCCAGCTTTCGGGTTGTGGCGCTGTCCACCGGGCGATGAAGATCGCCGTTCCGAGGTCTTCGGGCCGCCCGAACCCTTTCGGGGGTCGGGACGTCCGGAGGCGCGCGCCTTCGAGCGGCGCGATCCGTCGTTGCCGTCCTGCTGGTTGTTCCCGTTCGGCTTGCCATCGCTCGGCCTGCTGTAGCCGCTCGACTTCCCATATCCGTTCTGCTTGCCGTTCCCGTTCGGCTTGCCGTTGCGGTGGGGTTTTCCACTCCGGTTCGCATTGCCGTGGCCCGAGCGCTCAGAGCGACCGGACGGCGCTTGCTGATCCGTCTGCGCCCGCTCGGACGGACGCGGGATCACCCGTGAAGGGTCGGCGTGCGATTCGATCGCCGACAGATCAGGGGCCGTGATCTCAGCCTCGATGCCCACCTCGCGCTGCATGCGGCGCGCGGCGCGGGAGCCGTTGGGCTCGATGAGCGAGATAACCAAGCCTCCGCGGCCAGCGCGAGCGGTGCGGCCCGAACGGTGGATGTAGGCCTTGTGGTCCTCGGGGACGTCGAAGTGGACGACGGTGGCGACATCGTCGACGTGGATTCCGCGGGCCGCGACATCGGTGGCGATCATCGCCTGCACGCGACCTCGGGTGAAATCCTCAAGGGCACGGGTGCGCTGCTGCTGGCTGCGCCCACCGTGAATAGCAACCGTCGAGACGCCGGCGCTCGCCAGTTGCTTAGCGAGCCGGTCAGCGCCGTGCCGCGTCCGGCAAAAGACGATGGCGGGCCACACCTTTCGAAGAGCGGCGGCGAGAAGCGCGGTCCGTTCGGTGCGAGGCACGGTCCAGAAGACGTGATCGGCCGCGACCACATCCGACGTGTCGGTCGCAACCTCGTGGCGAACCGGATCGCTCTGATACTCGCTGATGAGTCGAGCGACGTCACCGTCGAGGGTGGCTGAGAACAGCACGGTTTGGCGACGACCGGTGGTGAGGTCGAGGATGCGCCGCACCGCCGGCATAAATCCCATGTCGGCCATGCGGTCGGCCTCGTCGAGCACGACGCGCTCAACCTCAGAGAGACGCACGCGACCTTGAGCGATGAGGTCCTCGAGGCGGCCGGGACAGGCGACGAGGATGTCGACTCCGGCCTTCAGCGCCTTGGTTTGCGCGCCATAGCCGACTCCGCCGTAGACCGCGGCGACGCGGACGCGCTTCGACAGCGTCGACAGTTCCTCACTGATCTGATCGGCGAGTTCGCGGGTGGGCGCCAGCACGAGGGCCTTCGGGTGGTGGGGGCGACCACGCTCGGTGAGCGCCACGAGGGGAACACCAAAGGCGAGGGTCTTGCCCGACCCGGTCGGCGCAGCCCCAGATACATCGCGACCCGCGAGGGCGTCGGCGATCGTGGCTGCCTGGATGGCGAAGGGATGGGTCACCCCGCGAGCCTCGAGGGCCTCACAGACGAAGTCGGGTACACCGAGTTCGTGGAAGGTGATGGGTACGGGTGGGGACACGAGCGTGTCGGACATGGGGTCTCCTGGCTCCGCGAAGGCGGATTCGGTGGGTTCGGGCGCCCGGGCCTGATGGCGTGGGTCGGGGGAATCGTCTGGCTCACGCAGATCGGAGGAACCACATCCCGTTCGGCGAACCCACCGGAGGGAGGTCCCCACCGGCAGGAGGGAGCGTAACGGGACGGTCGGCGAATCGGGCATGATGGCTACATGAAGCTCATCACCGCAGTGATCAAGCCGTTCAAGCTCGACGATGTGAAGGATGCGCTCCGTTCGCTCGACACCGCTGGGATGACCGTTGGCGAGGTTCGTGGATTCGGCCGCCAGGGGGGACACACCGAGACCTACCGAGGGGCCGAGTACCGCGTCGACTTCGTGCCGAAGGTGCGCGTCGAGATCGTCGTCGATGACTCGGCGGTCGATGCGGTTGTCGATGCCATCCGCGGCGCGGCGGCGACCGGTCAGATCGGCGACGGCAAGATCTGGGTGACCGATGTCGGGCGCATCGTGCGGATCAGAACCGGCGATGAAGGTTCCGACGCCGTTTGATCGTGACGGAGCCCCGATCGGTGACCGGCTCATCGGCAGCCTCGGCGATCACCTAGCGTGCTGACATGACCGACGCCCCCGCCAAGCCCGCCCGCTGGACCGCCCAGTGGAAAGAGCTCTACTCGGAGGTCATCACCACAGGACTGTGCACCGGTTGCGCTGGCTGTGTCGTCACCTGTCCGCATGACGTGATCGGCTACGAGCACGAGGAGGGGAAATACATCCCCTTCCATCTCGAGGAGGAGCTCGGCCTCGACAACTGCGTGCACGGCGAGAAGGGGTGCACCACCTGCACCCGGGCCTGCCCGCGGTTCCGCGCCTGGGAGCCATCGGCCGACATGCATCTCTTCGGGCGTCAGCGCGAACCCGACGAGATGTCAGGCATCTGGCAGCAGCTGCTGCTCACCCGGGCGAGCGACGACATGGTGCACCGAATGGGTCAAGACGGTGGCCTCGTGTCGGCGATGTTGATCTGGCTCCGCGATAACGACTACATCGACGCGGCCCTAGTGTCCGGCGTCGAGGACGACGACGCGTGGAAGGCGAAGCCAGCGGTCGTGTCCACCCGCGATGAGATCCTCGCCACCGCCGGATCCCGCTACACCTATTGCGCGAACCCCCTCGCCCTTCGCGAGGCGAAGGAGGCGGGTCATCAACGGCTTGCGCTCGTCGGCATGGGTTGTCAGACGTCGTCGCCGCCGACGATGTGGGATCGCAAGGCGGGCAAAGTCTCCAAGCCGTTCCTGTTCAACATCGGCCTGCTGTGTTCTAAGACCTTCGACGACGCGATCTTCACCGAGCTCTTCGAGGCCAAGTACGGCCTCGCGAAGCAGGACATGGTGAAGATGAACATCAAGGGCGTCTTCCAGATCTGGATGAAGGACGGCTCGTATCACGAGATCGATCTGAAGGAATGCCATCAGTGGACGCGGTCCGGCTGCCTCCACTGCCCGGACTTCGCCGCCGAGCACGCCGATGTGTCGACCGGCGGTATCGGTGAAGACAACGACTGGACGCTCACCATCGTGCGCACCGACCTCGGGGTCGAAGTAATCGAGCGCATGATCGCCGACGGTTCGATCATCGCGAGGCCCGCTCAAGAGGACGAGAAAGCGATGAAGCTCCTACGCATGCTGTCGATCGTCAGCCGGCGGCGCTGGCCGAAGGACGCCGACCCCGCCCCAGCGATCGGTGTTCCCCCGCCGAAGAAGAAGGCCGCGGCTCCGGCACCGGCCGGCTGAGCTCGACGCGCGTTCTTAGAGGGCGACGACGCCGGCGATTCCGGCGAGGGCGACCCCGATCCCGACCAGCTGCATGCCGCTCACGCTGTCGCGATAGGCGAGACGCCCAACGATCACCGTGACGGCCGGGAACATCGAGGCGGTCACGACCGCGGGTGTGGCATCGGCTTGCACCCCGAGGAGATAGAAGATGGTCGACGCGGCGGCGAAGACCCCGGCGGCGATTCCAGCGGCCCGCACGCCGAGGAGGGCGAAGCCGGTGCCGGTTCGCGAGGCCACCATCACCATGAGACCGAGGGCCGCGACGCGTTGGGTGACCGCCGGCCAGGCGCCGCTCGACTCCGAGGCCTCCATGATGATCGAGAGGCCGAACCCGTAGCCGAAGCCGGAGATCACGCTCCATCTGACTCCAGCGGCGATGTTGGCGATCGGGCCCCCACCGAACGACACGAGAATCAACCCGACGAGCGCGACGAGCGCGCCGACCAGCGACCAGCCGGTTGCGTCAGCGCCTCGCACGATCGCGTAGGCGTAGGGGAAGACGGCGCTCATGGTCGCGACGATTGGGCTGACCACCGCCGACGATGACACCCCGAGGCCAGAGAGGTAACCCCACAGCCCGATGCCGAGACCGAGACCGGAGACAAGTCCGATCAGCAGGTCGATGCCGATGAGTTCGCTCGAGACAAACGCGAGCGTGATCGCCGATGCGACGATGCTGACGGCCTGCACCACCACCGAGGCGATGACCGGTCCACGACGGTTGACGACATGTCGACCGAAGAGATCTGACAGCCCGATGCTGAGGGCGGTCAGCGATCCGAAGAGCGCGCCCACTCAGGAGTCAGCCGCGAGGCATTGCGCAAGCTCGGCGCTGAAGGCATCGACCGTGAGCTGGTCGGGAGTGGCCGCGATAGCCGCGACGTACTCCTCGGTCATCGCCTGGACCTTGGCCGTCATGCAGTCGACGACCTGGCTGCTGACAGCCATCGAACCCATCGCCGGATCGTCGAGGGTCTGAATCATCTCGAGGGCGACGAGCTTCGGCGGGGGCGGCGAGGAACAGCCGACGCCGACGAGCACAAGGGTCATCGAGGCGACGGCGAGGGCTCGCTTGGTCAGTCCGGAACGCACGGCGGCGAGGCTATCGCCGGCTGCCGTTCACTCGATCGTCAGCTCGCGGGCGCGTGCGAACACGTGGTCGAGCATCTCCTCGGTAAGTCGCCCGGTAAAGGTGTTCTGCTGGCTCGGGTGGAACGAGCAGATCAGGGTCGGCCCTCCGTCAACGACGCACTCGGCGCCGTGACCGAAGCGCGGTCGCGGACGCACATCGAAATGCCGGCAGGCCGCTTGGAATCCGAACGCCCCGAGACACACGACGACTTGGCATCGCTTCAGGAGCGCGAGTTCCTCGGCGAGGAACGGCGCGCACTCGTCGCGCTCCTCGATGCTCGGTTTGTTGTCCGGTGGCGCGCAGCGCACCGCTGCGGTGACCCAGGCATCGCTCAGTTCGAGTCCGTCGTCCCGGCTCGTCGACTCGGCCTGATTGGCGAGACCAGCCCGGTGCATCGCCGCGAAGAGCCAGTCGCCGCTCCGATCGCCCGTGAACACCCGCCCCGTCCGGTTGGCTCCGTGAGCGGCCGGTGCAAGACCGAGCACCACAATGCGGGCGTTCGGATCGCCGAACCCGCTGACCGGTCGACCCCAGTAATCCTCGTTGCGATAGGCGGCCCGCTTCTCACGAGCGATCTGCTCGCGCCAGTCGACGAGCCGGGGGCACGCTCGGCAGGCTTCGATGCGCCGAGCGAGGGTGTCGAGAGGTGCTCGCTCGCCGATGCCCGCCATGCGACCGGACAGTAGGTTGAGGGGCTGATGGCGGCGAAGTCGACCTCCCCCCGGCGTCCGACGACGGTGCTGCTCGTGCGTCACGGGCGCACGCCGACGACCGGCAAGGTGCTCCCGGGCCGTGCCCGCGGTCTTCACCTCGCCGACGAGGGTCGACGCCAGGCCCAAGCGGCGGCGGAGCGGATCGCCGCTCTCGGCTCGGTGGACGCGCTGTACTGCTCGCCGCTCGAGCGAACCCGCGAGACAGCGGCCCCCATCGCGAAGGCGCTCGGAATGCGCGCGATCGCGGATCGCGGCCTGCTCGAATGCGATTTCGGTGACTGGACAGGTCAGTCGCTCGCGAAACTCTCGAAGTTGCCGGAGTGGCGAACCGTGCAACAGGCACCGAGCACGTTCCGGTTCCCGAACGGCGAGAGTTTCACCGAGATGCAGGTGCGAATCGTCTCGGCGGTCGACCGGCTGCGGGCACGCCACCCGGGTGGAACGATCGTGTGCGTCAGCCATGCCGATCCGATCAAGGCGGTCATCGCTCACGCCGTCGGCACTCACATCGATCTCTTCCAGCGCATCGTCGTGTCGACCTGTTCGATCTCGGCCCTCTCCTGGTTCGATGGCGGGCCGGTGGTGCTCGCGGTCAACACGACGGGCGGTCCGATCGGGGAACTGGCGTGAGCGAGTTCGATCCCCTCGATCCAGTGGATGTGTTCACCACCGGGGCGGTCGGTCGGCCGGGTTCGCGCGTGTTCTTCTTGCAGTTGCGCTCTGGTGACGCGCAGTTCACGATGAAGTGCGAGAAGCAGCAGGTCGCCGCCATGGTCGACCATCTGCGCCACGTGCTCGAGGATCTCCCCCCGCCCGAGGACCGACCGCTGGCTGGCACGCTTGAGTTGTTGCCGCCCTCGTCGGAGGAGTTCGTGCTCGGTCCGATCGGACTCGGCTACGACCCGCGGGCGGACATGGTCGTGTTGCAGTTCGAGGAGATGCACGAGGTCGACGAGGAGGGTGATCCGGTCGACGACGACCACGAGCGCATCCGTGTGCAGGTCACCCGCGGGCAGGCCGCCGCCTTCTGCGACCACGCCGATGGGGTTGTGGCGAGCGGACGGCCGAACTGCCGCTGGTGCGACCAGCCGATCGATCCGGACGGTCACCCGTGCCCTCGGATGAACTGAGTCCTCTCGCCACCGTTGACCGGATCGATCACCTCGAGCGGGCTGCTCTCGAGGTGGAGGGGCGTATGCCGTGGAGTTCGAACGCGACGTTCCTCGTGTCGACCTCGCTCGAGGGGGTGAATCATCGCGCGATCTACAAGCCGATTCGCGGTGAGCGTCCGCTGTGGGATTTCGAACCGGGCCTCCACCGTCGGGAACGCGCTGCCTACCTGCTGAGCGAGCACCTGTCGCTCGGCGTGGTGCCGCCGACGGTCATCCGTGAGGGTCCGCTCGGCGAGGGCTCGCTTCAGTGGTTCGTCGATGCCGACCATCGCGAGCACTACTTCACGATCCACGAGCAGCGACCCGACCTCCACGATCGGCTGAGAGCCATCGCGGCCCTCGACATCGTGGCGAACAACACCGACCGGAAGAGCGGGCACTGCTTGCTCGCTGACGACGGCGTGTGGGCGATCGACAACGGGCTGTGCTTTGCCGAGGAGTTCAAGTTGCGCACGGTCATTTGGGAGTTCGCTGGCGAGCCCTTGCCCGAGTCGCTGGTCGACCGGTTGCGCCGACTCGTCGAGCGCGTCCCTCTCGACCTCGCGGCGCTTCTCTCCGAACCTGAGGTCGACGCGATGGTGGACCGCACGCGCGCGCTGCTCGATCTCGGCGAACTCCCTCACGACGAGACCGGCCGCCGTTATCCCTGGCCGCTTATATGAGCGGGCCGACCGATCTCGGAGACGACCCGATCACCGATTTGGTGCATCGGGCTGACCTCGATGGTCTGGTCCGCCTGATCGACTCGTTCACGACGGATCGAGAGTGGTCGGAGTTGCTCCGTCTTCGCGATCGGGCGCGGGCGGCGGTCGAGACGGGCCGTCAGCTGTGGCCCGCGGCGACGCTCGCCGAGTACCGCTTGGCCCTGCACGCCCCTCCTGAGTGGGCTGCCCGAGTGCTCGATGGTGAGTCGGGAAGGTTCACGATCGGTCCACTGGCCGAGGTGGTGGCGAGTCGGCTGACTTGGGCCGATCTCGATGGCCTCGTGTCGGGTCCGGTCGCAGCCGGTGTGGCCCATGAGCGCGTCGCGCGCGGAGAGGACCTGACCGGCCTCGAGGTGGCACCGGTGATCGAGTTGCCGCTCGCCCTCGCCGGCTGGGAGCGCGCCTACACGGTGCCGACGTATTCCGATGAGGGGATCGACGACTCGGCGCCGTCGATCCAACTCGTCTGGTCGGAGCATGACCTCGAGGGCCGGAGTCCGGTGGTGGTCGATGACGATGAGTCGGCTCGAGCCTTCCGTCAATTGGTTGAGACCTGGACCGACTCGTCCACGGGCAGATGCGGGTTTGTGTGCGTTGAGGGCGACCCGCTCGACGCGGTGACGTCACTCGGCTTGCGACGAGCCCGTACCGCTCCCGTGGCGTTCAGCGATGCGATCGATCTGCTCGCGTGGGCTGGTGCCACCGGTGCTGCCCGCGGCCGGCGCCGCGGTGCGGCACTTGGACGTTTTGGGGTGTGGTGGCTGCTCGCCGCGCTGTGCGATCTCGGCGAGCCGTGGCCTCCGGATCCCGCGGTACTTGGCTCGGCGGCTGGCGCCCTCGAGTGGCGCTGGTGGGATGGCTTCGAGCCCTCGTCAGGATGGCGGCTATCGCTGTGTGCCCACGACCGAGACGCCGGGCTCAGTTGGGCGATGTCGGCGGCCGACGAGGCCTGAGCGTTCGGCTCAGCCGCGGCCCTGCAGAGCCTCAAGGAGCTTGGGCAGCACCTTGTGCACATCACCGACGATGCCGAGGTCGGCGACACCGAAGATGGGAGCCTCCGCGTCCTTGTTGA
>JAFMMJ010000022.1 GCA_017859785.1 Ilumatobacteraceae bacterium | reverse complement strand
GCGCCTTGCGGTCCGAGTGGACCGTCTGCGCCGTCTGCGGTGCCTGCTTCCGCGAACGCAACAGTCTCCGGCTCTTGTGCGTCGCTGTTAGATCCTCCGCAGCCCCGGCACAACAAGATCACCAAAGCAGCGACACCGAGTGTCGTAATCGCGGTGACAGCACGTCGAGTGCGGCGGTCCCTTGGCTCGAGACCGGCGACGGCGGCAAGCAGGTCACGTTGAGCTTCGGACTCATCCATGATCCCTCCCGATGTGTCCGACGTTGGCCGCCTTCTTTCGTCGCGGCCGATTGTTGACCGTCCAGGAGCGCTCTTCCGGTATGGTCGGCTGTGAACGATGTCGTCCCATCGGCACTGTGCTCGTATCTATGCGGGATGCGTGGAATTTGGGCATAGGGGTACCGTATGAAGAGGTCCTACCGACTGTTTCTCAATCGTCTACCGATTTCCTCCAACGTGCTCTCGAGTGAGGTCGCGTGATGTCCGAAACACTGCCGAACGTGCTGCTCGTGGAGGACGATCCGCAAGATCGACTTGACATTCGTTTGCAGCTTGAGGTGATGGGTCTCGTCGTTTATGACACGCCGTCGGTGGGAGAAGCGGAGGAGTTGATTGGCCTTCGCGACTACAGCCTCGTGCTCATTCATCTTGGACACGCGCCCCTCGAGAGCTTGAGAGTGTGCAGAGGCATACGAGCGAACTCCACGGTTCCGATCATCATGATGACGCAACGTGACGAGGCGGTCGACGAGGAGATGGTGATGTCTGCTGGTGCCGACGACTACATCACGAAGCCGGTGTTGCCGAGAATTCTGGTTTCGCGTGTCACGCAACAGTTGAAGCGCGGCGAATCACAACGTTCGCCGCGTGCGAACATTCTCGTGTGGGGAGACTTGGAAATGAACCTTGCCCAGCACACGTTCAAGATCCGTGACACTGTCGTGTCGCTGACGAACACCGAGTATCAGTTTTTGCAGTTGTTGATGGCCAATCCGCGACGTGTGTTCTCGCGCGGTCAAGTCATGAACGCAATCGCTTCGCTCAGGGGAGGGGTTTCTGAGAGTGTCGTCGACAACCATGCCTCGCGATTGCGCAGAAAGATTCGCGACAACGGTGGTCCGGACGTGATCAAGGTCGTGCGCAGCGTGGGTTTCAAACTCGCCGACGACTCCGAGTAATCGGACGCCAATCTCGACGCATCGGTGGTCGCACGACGTCGGGGATCGGCTGCGGGCCGTGAACCCGTTGATGAACGTCGGTGTCTAACCCGAACCTGCAGACGCAGGTTTGAGAACCGACAACCCTGGTGGAGCTGGGGGGAATCGAACCCCCGTCCATCAGCCCGTGAACGGACCCGCTACGACCATTCCCGGCTTCGGGCCTGACGCTGGCCCATCGGCGGGTCGACTGACCTTGCGGTCAACGCCCAGTCTTTTCCGGGTGTCATTCGTCTTTCCGAACGTCAGCGGTCTTTCTCGCCGTCATCCTCCGCTTCTGTTGCCGGGCTGCGGTGGATCGGCCCCGTGCGGCATCTCTGCTCACGATGACTCTTCACTCACCTGACGGATCAGGCGGCGAGAGCGAACTGCTCATCGGCAATTCTTGTGGTTGCCCCGTTTAGCGAGTCTGAGCAACTCGGGTCGCATTCCCGCCCAAGCGATACTGACGTCGAAACCGGTCAGCCCCGTAAGGACGTATGTCTATGTCTGAACGACACCCTACAGCCCGGGTGTGACCTCTGGTGATCGGCGGCGCGTCGAACCCGACCGGTAGGTTCGAGCAATGCCCGCACATCAACGTCGAGCCCACATCGCCGGCTTGGCAGCGAGTGGTGACCTCGCCGCGATGACCACCTCCGGCTGGCGGGCGTTCGCCGACGACCCGGTCGTTCGCTGGTGCTTCCCCGACGACGATGACTACACCGCGAACGGTCGCGGCATGTTCGAGTGGATCCTCGTGCGCGGCCTCGCTCGCGGCACGCTGTGGTGCACTCCCGACGGTGTCGGGTACGCCAATTGGATCGCGCCCGGACGCCCCGAAGCCATCGTCGACGAATCCGATGACGGCGCGACCGAGGCTGCGCCGCTTTGGCGCTTGGAGCGCTACGGGGCGATCGACGCCGCATTCACGGCGAACACCCCGCCGGAACCGCACTGGTATCTCGCCATGCTCGCCACTCATCCCGACTGGCAACGACGAGGTGTCGGGGCCGCCCTGATGGCCCCCGCCATTGCCGAAGCCGACGCACATGGCCTCGGCTGCTATCTCGAAACCGAATCAGAAGCCAACGTCGCCTACTACCGACGGCACGGTTTCGAGGTGTGCACCGAATGGGACCTCACGGTCGCGGGGGAGCGACCCGATGCGCACGGCCCACACATGTGGGGCATGTGGCGCGACCCGCGCTGACTCAGCCGTACTTGTTACGTCGACCCATCTCGCGTTCGACATCACGAGCCGCGTCGCGCGCGGCGATCGCCTGACGCTTATCGCCTTTCGTTCGACCCTTGCCGATACCGAGCTCCACCTTCACCCGGCCGTCGCGGAAATACATCGACAGCGGAACCACCGACACCCGCTCACGATCGATCCGGTCGGCGAGCCGTTTGATCTCAGCGCGGTGCAGGAGCAGTTTGCGTGAACGCTCCGGTTCATGCGCCCCGTAACCGATTGCGAAGGAATACGGCGCGATATGCACGCTCTCCAGCCACATCTCACCGTCGCGCAGGCGTGCGTAACCATCGGCGAGTTGCACCTGCGCTTCGCGCAGGCTTTTCACCTCGCTGCCGAGCAGTTGGAGGCCCGCCTCGATCGTGTCGACGATGGAGTAGTCGTGACGGGCCCGCCGGTTGCTCGCGATGAGCTTCGTTCCGGGTGGGGACATGGTCGTGTCAGGCTACCGACGCCCCGAAGACCCCTTTGGATATGGTGCCAACGTGCTCCGCATGAGTCGACAGGCCTTCGACGAGATCGTCGACCTCGCCGTGCGCGAGTACCCACTCGAGGCTTGTGGCCTCCTCGCCGGCACCGACGTCGATGGCGAGGCGAGCGCGCCGAACTTCCACCCCTGTCGCAACCTCGCCGCCTCCGCCAAGCTCTACACCGTTGATCCGGCTGATCACCTGCGAGCCGAGCGCGCGGCCGACGACGCCGACCTCGAGATCATCGGCGTGGTTCACAGCCACACCCACACGGAGCCCTATCCGAGTGCCACCGACGTGCGCGACGCACCCGACCCTGGCTGGCACTACGTCATCGTGTCGTTGAAGCGCGAGGCACCCGAGATCCGCTCCTATCGGATCGTCGACGGCGAGATCTCCGAGGAGCGACTCGTCATCGAGTGATGTGGCGCACCTCGACCGGAGGTCGCTCCACCGGGGCCGGAGCCGATTCGGCCCAACCGAGGTAGACGATGCCGATGACGCGCACACCCGCCTCGAAGCCGCACAACTCGAGCGTGTGGCGGCCCTCAAGCAACGGCGCTGTCGACCAGTAGGAGGCGAGGCCCTCGGCGGTCGCGGCGAGCAGCAGGTTCTGGATGCCGGCGGCCACCGCGTCGCGGTTCTCGTCATGGAACGTCGGATGGTCGTCAGGAGCACAACCGATCACCAGCACTGACGGGGTACGCCCGTATTTCGTGGCGACCTTGGTGAGTTTCCCCTCATCGGTCGAACCGGCTTCCGTCAGGTCGAGCCGGCACGCCTCGCCGAGGCGCATCCGGCCCTCGCCGGAGAACGCCGCGAACCGCCACGGCCAGGTGCGTTTGTGGTTCGGCGCCCAGGTCGCCAACTCGCACAGCCGATCGATCACCTCGGCGGGCACCTCGCGTTCGCGATCACACACCATCGATGTGCGCCGCGAGCGGATGACGTCGGCCATCGCCGTTGAGGCGAGATCGTCCCTCGGGTTCACCATCACCCCATCATCGCATCGCCCGTCACCGTCGTCACCGCGTGCCACGATGCGCGAGTGTCAGCACCGGCATCTCGTCACGCCACCGCCGTCGCTGCGGTCACCGCGGCCGCCGTGCTCTTCGCCACCACCGGCACGGCCCGTTCGCTCGGGCCGGCCGAGGCTGATGCTTGGGCGGTCGGAACCTGGCGGATCGTGCTCGGCGCACTCGCCCTGTGGGTGGTGGCGCGCGGTGTTCCGCGACCGACCCCCGCCGATCGGGCCTCGATGCGAGTCCTCCTGCTCGGATCCGTTGGAGTCGCCGCCTACCAGCCCGGTTTCTTCATCGCCACCGACCGCTGCGGGGTTGCTCTCGGCACCCTGATCGCCCTCGGCAGCGGGCCGGTGTTCACGGTGGCCGGGGAAGCCCTCACCCGCGGAAGTCGGCCACCGGGTGGTTGGTGGCTCGCCACCTCGGCGATGGTCGCCGGTGTCGCCCTCCTCGGTGCCGGGGACGACTCGGCGGGAGTTGTGCTCGACGGCTGGGGCGTTGTCGCCGGTCTCGGCGCGGGTGCTGGCTACGCGCTCTACGCCGTCGCCACCCGCCGAGCGATCGACGCCGGTGTTGGATCAACTCGGGCGCTCGCCTGGCAGTTCAGTGTTGGAGCGCTCATCCTCTCGCCCGGACTGCTCATCGCGTCATCCGATGGGCTTGGCGACCCCGCGGGGCTTCTCATGATCGCCCATCTCGGGGTGCTCACCGTCGGCCTCGCCTACTTCCTGTATGGCGTCGGCCTGCGGCGCCTCGCCCCGTCGACCGCGGTGTCGATCACCGTCATCGAACCGGTCGCGGCCACCGTCATCGCCGCGATCGTGCTCGACGAACGGCCATCTGCGTTCGGCTGGCTGGGAGCGCTGGTCGTGGTGATCGGGTTCGCGCTGCTCACACGGCCCGATGGGCGCGGGCGGCCAACACTCCGAGCGCCACGAACACCGACCCCGACACCCAACGCCTAACCACGCCGAGTGCCCGGCCGCGCAAGAGGAGGTCTCGCAGCGTCGATGTCGCGATCGCCCAGGTCGAGTCGCTCAGCACACCGAGCAGCACGAACACGATGCCGAGGGTGAGCACCTGGCTCCAGGCGGCACCACGACTCGGGTCAACGAACTGGGGGAGATACGAGAGGAAGAACAGCGCCACCTTCGGATTGAGCACGTTTACGACGACCCCTTGGCCGAACGCTCGCCCATGACTGAGTCGCGAGTCACCCATCGTCAACCGATCGGGTCGACGGACCAGTGTCACGACACCCACCCCGATGAGGTAGATCGCGCCCGCCCACTTCACCACGTTGAACGCCGTCGCTGAGGTGGCGATAATCGCCGACAGTCCCGCCGTCGCGGCAAGGGCGTGCACGAGGTTGCCGAGCTCGAGCCCGGCGACCGCGGCGAGCGCGACGGAGCGGCCGTCGGAGACGCTTCGGCTCACCACGAACACCACCGCCGGCCCGGGGATCATCAACAAGACGATGGAGGCGATCGCGAACCCGAGGAGGCTGTCGGCCGATGGCACGATCGCGGACGCTACCTGCCACCATCGGACCGTGGTGAACCCCCCTGACACACCGAACGACGCGCCCGTCGAACCCCCGGAGACCTCCACCTCGCGCATGCACGGAGCGGGGCTCTCGCTGGCTGTCGACCATTACGGTGACCCGGGCGGCCCACCCGTCGTTCTACTCCACGGTGGGGGCCAGACCCGTCACGCCTGGGGTGGCGCAGGACGCGTGTTCGCCGCCGCAGGCCGACACGCCATGTCGTTCGACCTGCGCGGTCATGGCGACAGCGACTGGTCACCATCGGGCTCGTACATGCTCGACGACTTCGCCGCCGATGTTCGCGCGATCGTGGCCGCGTTGCCTGAGACCCCGGTGCTCGTCGGCGCCTCCCTCGGAGGACTCGCCTCCATCGTCGCGGTCGGCGAGTCGGCCGCGGGTGACTCGCCGATCGCGCGCGCGGTCGTGCTCGTGGATGTCGCGCCGCGTATCGAGACCGAGGGGCGCATCAAGATCCAAGAGTTCATGCGCGCTGGCATGCGCGGCTTCGACACTCTCGACGAGGCCGCTGACGCGGTCGCCGCCTTCAACCCGAACCGGCCGCGACCACGCGACGTGAACGGTTTGCGAAAGAACCTTCGGGAGCGCGGAGACGGGCGTTGGTATTGGCACTGGGACCCCCGCTGGATCACGAACCGCAGCGGAGTGGACGGTCAGGCAGGATCCTTCGCCCACGACCGACTCCGCGATGCGGCGCGGCGTCTCGACGTGCCGACGCTGCTCGTTCGCGGCCGAATGAGCGACATCGTCAGCGATGAGAGCGTGCGCGAACTTCTCGAACTCGTTCCCCACGCCGAGGTGGCCGACGTCGCTGGTGCCGGTCACATGGTCGCCGGCGACCGGAACGACGCGTTCAACAGCGCCGTCGTGGAGTTCGTCGACCGAGTCGCGCCGATCGGATAGTTCAGCGGCGAACGGTCGCGAGCAGCACCGACGAGATCACGATCACCCCGCCGAGCACCGTGGTGGCCGTCGGCTGCTCACCGAAGGCGACCCACACCCACACCGTCGCCGCGACCGTCTCCACCGGGGCAAACACCGCCACCTCCGCCGCCGGCGCGAAGCGCGGCGCCGAGGAGTAGAGCATGCGACCGGTCGGGTTGAAGATCAGACCCATCCCCGCTCCAGCGAGAAGCGCCCGGGTGTCGATTGCCGACCAGTCAGCGAAGAGCGACGCGGCCGCCGCCATGATCACCGAGCCGACCACCAGGGTCCTCGGTCGATCGAGTCCAGGATGGCGGCGCCAAATCACGATCGTCGCCGCGAACGCGAGGATGGCGAGCACCGCGATGAGGTCGCCGTCGAGGGTCGGCGTGCCGAGCGACCCGGCCATCACCGAGCCGATCCCGACGGTGGTAAGCGCAATGGCGGCGGCGACTCGCGGCTCGGTTCGCTCACGCAGCGCCACCCAGGCGATGAGCGCGGCGAACAATGGAGCGGCGGCGACGATCACCACGACGTTCGCCACCTCGCTGCGGGTGACCGCGGTGATGAACAGCATCTGAGTCAGCGCGTTCAGACCGCCGATCACGAGCATCATCGGCGAGACGAGGGGAGTGCCCGCGGGAACTGAATCGCGTCGAGCGAACGCGACCGCTCCGAGCGACACGACCGAGCCGCAGGCCATGAGGAAGCCGATCGTCCACGCGTCCACCTCGGACAACCGAACGAAGAACGCGTCGGTCGAGACGAAGAGCATGCCGAGCGCGGCGAGCAACCAGCCGAGACGTCGACGCGGATGATGCTCGGTCATCGTGTGTCTCAATCAGTCATTGGTGTGGAGGGCCTCGTTCAGCGCACCCCACGAGCCGTTTCGGGGGCGCACCATGACCCGTCCGGTGCGGCCATCGCGGATGAACATGAGCCCCGACCGCCCGGAGAGCTCGCGGGCCTTCACGACCTCGTCGTCGGGGGTGGTCACCGGGGTTGAGCCGGTGACGTAAAGGCCCGCCTCCACCACGCAGTCATCGCCGAGGCTGATACCGATTCCCGAGTTCGCCCCGAGGAGGCATCGCTCGCCAACGGTGATCTGCTCGGTGCCGCCACCCGACAGGGTGCCCATGATCGACGCGCCGCCGCCCACATCGCTGCCGTCTCCGACCACGACCCCAGCCGAGATACGCCCCTCCACCATCGACGCGCCGAGCGTGCCGGCGTTGAAGTTGCAGAAGCCCTCGTGCATGACCGTGGTGCCCTCGGCGAGATGGGCGCCGAGACGCACCCGACTGGCGTCGGCGATGCGCACCCCCGACGGCACCACGTAGTCGGTCATGCGTGGGAACTTGTCGACGCCGTGAACGGTGACGTGCACACCCTCGGCCCGGGCGCGCAGACGGACCGCGTCGAGATCGGCAATCGCGACCGGGCCAAGACTCGTCCAGGCCACGTTGGTCAGCGCGCCGAAGAGCCCGTCGAGGTTGATCGACCGAGGCGCGGCGAGACGGTGAGACAACAGGTGAAGTCGCAGATAGGCGTCGGCCACGCTCGCTGGGGGAGCGTCGACGTCGACGGTGATGCGCACCGGCGCCACCGTCACGTTGCGCATCGCGTCGTGGCGCTCGCGGACACCGGCGAGACCGTCCTCACCCTCCTCGCCCCATCCCAGCCAGCCGAACCAGGCGTCGAGCACGGTGCCGTCCTCGGCGGTCGTCGTGAAGCCGGCACCCCAGGCCATGCGGGTGGTCGGAGTGGTGTCGATCTGCTCGCTCATCGGTCGTGCACCTCCGGTCGAAGGGTCGGGAAGAGGATCACCTCGCGGATCGAGTCAACCCCCGACAGCAACATCGCCACCCGGTCCATGCCGATGCCGAGGCCACCGGTCGGGGGCATGCCGTACTCGAGGGCGCGCAGATAGTCCTCATCGACGGTGCCTCGTTCGGCGTCACCGGCTTCTTTCGCGGCCTGCTCCGCCTCGAATCGCGCCCGCTGCTCGATCGGATCGTTCAACTCCGAGTAGCCGTTGGCGAGTTCCCGGCCGTCGACGAACAACTCGAACCGCTCCGTCAGATACGGGTCGTTCCGATCGACGCGGGCGAGCGGCGAGATCTCAACCGGGTGACCGGTGACGAACGTCGGCCGAACGATCGACGACTCGCAGTGATGCTCGAAGAGCTCCTCGATGATCTTCCCCGCACCCCAGTTCGGGGCGACCGACACCCCCGACGCGGCCGCGATCGACGCGAGCTCGGCGATCGGTTGCGACGGATGAACCTCGCGACCCACGGCCTCGGAGACCGCCCCCGTCATCGACAGCCGCGGCCAGGGCTCGGAGAGATCGATGCTCTGACCGGCGATGGTGAGCACCGTTGAACCGGTGGCGTCAGCGGCGGCCGTGGTGATGAGTCGCTCGGTGATCGCCATGACATCGGTCCAGTCGGCGAAGGCCTGATAGAGCTCCATCATCGTGAACTCGGGGTTGTGACGGGTGGAGATGCCCTCGTTGCGGAAGATGCGGCCGATCTCGTAGACGCGCTCCATGCCTCCGACGATGAGGCGCTTCAGGTGGAGCTCGAGCGCGATCCGCAGGTAGAGCTCCATGTCGAGGGTGTTGTGATGGGTCACGAACGGCCGGGCGTGCGCGCCGCCGGCCTCGGTGTGCAGCACCGGAGTCTCCACCTCGATGAACCCCTCGGCGGCGAGGGTGCGCCGGAACGACGAGATCACCTCGTGGCGGACCTCAAAATGACGACGAGCTTCCTCGTTGACGATGAGATCGGCGTAGCGCTGACGGAACCGGGTATCGGTGTCCGACAGGCCGTGCCACTTGTCGGGCAGCGGACGCACCGCTTTTGAGAGCAGCGTCGACGAATCGACCTTCACCGACAACTCACCTTTGCGGGTGGTCATGACCGTGCCCTCGACCCCCACCCAGTCGCCGAGATCGAGTTCTTTCACCTCAGCGAAACCGTCGTCGCCGATCACCGCACGAGACACGAACAACTGGATGTCGCCCGAACGATCGCGAAGGGTCGCGAAAATCAACTTCCCGGAATCGCGAAGCAACATGACCCGACCCGCGACGCTTACCCGGTCGTCGGTCTCACTACCCGCCTCGAGGTGACCCCAGCCTGCCCGGACCAAGGCGATGTCGTGGGAGCGATCGAATCGGTACGGGTACGGCTCGGCCCCCGAGGCCCGAATCTCAGCCACCCGACCGAGGCGACGCTCGCGTTCGGCGGCCAGTCCGCTCCCGCTCGGAGAGTCGACGGTTGCGTCGACGGAATCGCCGTCGTTTGGGGTGGGCTCCTGCTCGTTCACGAAGCCTCCAACGTACCGGCCGGCGACAACGGGGCACGGCTCATAGAGTTACCGGGTGCGCGCCGGACGACTCGCTCTCGCAGCTCTCGCCGCGCTCGCTGCCGGAGGGTGGGTGGTGTCGGCCGGGAGCATCTCGCGTATCGACGGACCAGCGACCGCCTCGGTTGGCGCGAGTCCAGTGTTCACCGGCACGCCCGCCTCGGTCATCACGGTGAACGACGTCGGCGCGATCGATACCGAGGTCGTGCTCGCCGCCTCGGCACTGGTGCGCTCCACCGGGGGTGAGGTCGGCCTCGGCCGGTCAGCGATGCTTGGCATGGTCCGAGTGACCCGCGGCGGCGTGCCGGTGCTGAACGCACCGTCCGGTTTGCGCTACCCGATGTCGGTGAGCGCTCTCCCCGAGCACGTTGTCATCGCGCTCATGGGCCCGGGGGTGTCCTCCGGTCTCGATGCCGGGCGGATGGTGATGGGGGAGACCTCGGCTGGGCTCCACGGGATCGTCGCTGGAGACGTCGTCGAATTGATCGCGTTCAACGGCTCCGTCGTGTCGCTCGCTGTCTCGTCGGTCGTCCCCGACTCGGTCGTCCGCGGAACGGAGATCCTCGTCGACCTCGACGCTGCCGGCCGCCTCGGCATGAGCCGCGACACTTACGTCATCGGCTGGAACGTCGACCGCGGCGCCTTCCAGGCCGGCTACCTCACTGGATCGCTCGGCAGCCGTCCAGAGACCAAGGTTCGTCGGTCATGGGACGCCCCTGATCCCGACTCGACGCTCTCGACCGCGCGCGTCAAGCAACAACTCGGCATCCCCGCCTATGTGGTGCGAGGCGATGGCACCGTCGGCATCGACGACGGATGGGTCGCGGCGAACCTTCCCGGTGAACGACTTCTGCTCAACGAGTCGATCCGCATCCGAGCCCGCTGCCACAACGGCATCAACGACGCGTTGCGCGCGGCGCTCGCCGAGATCGCCGCGAGTGGACGCGCCGCCGCGGTCAACGTGACGAACTCGAACCGCTACGGCGGCTGCTTCCAGGCTCGCTTCAACCGGATCGCCGGCGACATCGGCATCCTGTCCCGACACACCTGGGGAATGGCCCTCGACGTCAACACCGCTGACAACTGCCAGGGCTGCCGGCCGGTGCTCGACTGCGATGTGGTTCGCACCTTTCGGCGTCACGGGTTCGCATGGGGCGGCACGTTCACCCGGCCCGATGGCATGCACTTCGAATGGGTGGGGGAGCCGCGCGATCAACTCGAGTACCCCTCGCTCTACTGCCCGAACATCGTCACCGCTCCACCGCCATCCGAACCGACCGACGACGTCGTTGACCTCGATCCGGGTGGTGACGGCGGTGGAGAGGTGTCGGAGGCCTCACTCCCGGGCACCGAGGCCGAGATGCTCCACCTTCCCGATGCGACCATCTGGGCCCTTCGGTAGCCTGCGGGCGTGCCACATCGCTTCGTGATCATCGGCGGCGGACCCGCCGGCAACCAGGCCGCCACCTACGCGGCTCGGCTCGGGGCCGAGGTTGTGATGATCGAACGCGACGTCGTCGGCGGCGCGGCGCACCTTTGGGATTGCATCCCCTCCAAGACGATGATCGCCACAGGCGGCGCGATCAGCTTCTCCCATCGGATCGGCGGCATGGGTCTGGCCGAGACCACCCCAACCGTTGACATCGAATCCCTCAACCGGCGGATCTCGGGCATCAAAGACCACATGCGCGACGACACCACCGAGCTGCTCACCAGCCAGGGCGTCGAGATCGTGCTCGGCACCGCTCGGTTCACCTCGCCGCACTCGGTATCGGTCGCCACCGCCGAGGGTGAGCGCGTCATCAAGTTCGATTCCGCTCTCGTCGCCACCGGAACGCGTCCGCGCATCCCCGACTGGTGCCAGCCCGACGGCGATCGCATTCTGACGACCCGCGACTGCTACCCGCCCCGCGTGTTCCCCGAGAGCGTCACCGTCATCGGCTCGGGTGTCACCGGCGTGGAGTTCGTCCACATGTTCGCGTCCTTCGGCGCCGACGTGTCCCTCGTGGTCAGCCGCCAGCAGGTGCTTCCGGGCAAAGACCCCGAGGCCGCCGCCATCTTGGAGGACAACTTCTTGTCGCGCGGCGTCCGGCTACTGAAGGGCGCCCGCGCCACCGAGATCGAACGGAGCGACGACGGTGTCGTGGTGCGCTGCGACGACGGTCGCCAGGTGCGCTCCACCCACGCCGTCTTCGCGATCGGCTCGGTGCCCAACACCGACGGCCTCGACCTCGCCGCCGCTGGCGTCGAAGTGGACGGTGGGGGATATATCCCCATCAACCACCACTGCGTCACCAACCAGTCGCACATCTACGCCGCCGGTGACGTCAGCGGAAAGCTGCCGCTTTCATCGGTCGCCTCGGTGCAGGGCCGCAAGGTCGCTGAACACGTCATGGGGCTGCACACCGTCGAGCACCGCCACCTCGACTACGACAAAGCGGCCTCGGCCATCTTCACCGAGCCCGAGATTGCCGACGTCGGCCTCGCCGAAGCCGAGGCCTTCGCCCTCGGTCGAAAGATCCGCGTCACCAAGGTGCCTTTCGCGACCACACCGAAAGCGCTTATCAACAACGACCCGCGGGGCTTCGTGAAGATCATCTCCGACCCGGCCACCGGAGTGGTTCTTGGAGGATCGATCGTCGGCCAACACGCCGCCGAGTTGATCTCAGTGATCGCCCTCGCCGTCACCGCCAACCTGACGGTGACCGACATCGTCGAGAGCCTGCTCGTGCACCCGGCTCTCGCCGAAGCCCTCGCTCAAGCAGCCGAGTGACGAAGCGGCTCAGCCGCTAATCACGTTGAGCACCTCGCGGTGCAGGGTGCCATTCGACGACACCGCCGTCGGACCCGCGTGCGATGGCGCTCCGGTGTGGTCGGTGAACATCCCTCCGGCCTCCTCGACGATGAGTCGCGGCGCGGCCACGTCGTAGATCGCGAGGCCGACCGCGTCGACTGCGACGTCGATCGCCCCCTCCGCGACCAGACAGTGCTGCCAGAAGTCGCCGACGTTCCGGGAGCGCCGAGCACCGAGAGCCCATTCCTCGAGTCGAAGCCCCGCCCCGAGGTCATGCCAACCCTGGTTCACGGCGAGGCTGACCTGGGCTTCAGCGAGCGTGTCGATCGTCGATACCTGGCAGGCCCGGGCGGAACCGTCGGAGGTGAACGCCGAGGTGAACGCCCCGCCACCGCGAGTGGCCCACCACCGGCGGCCGAGAGCCGGCGCGGACACCACCGCGACCGCCAACCCGTCGTCGGCGTGCTCGAGGGCGATCAACGTGGCCCAGATCGGGATACCGCGGGCGAAGCCCGAGGTGCCGTCGATCGGATCGATAATCCAACGCCACGGCGAGTCGGCCGGGCCGTCGGTGCCGAACTCCTCGCCGAGCACGGCGTGGTCGGGGCGATTCGACCGCAACAACTCCAGCGCCGCCCGCTCAGCCCCTCGATCGGCCTCGGTGACCTCGGAGCGATCAGCCTTGTGGTCGATGCGCAGGCTCGCGGAGCCGAAACCGGCGAGGGTCACCTTGTCGCAACGATCGGCGACCTCGATGGCGAGGGCGAGTTCCTCGGCGAACGAGCCGCCATCGGCCCCAGACACCCGATCAGCCTCCGGTGAGGCCATCGAAGTTGGGGGAGCGCTTCTCGAGGAGCGCCGTGTGGCCCTCGGCTGAATCGGGGCCGAGGAAGTTGAGCATCTCGTAGGCGAGGGAGGCCTCGAACGCGGGAAGCGCCTGGCGCAGCCAGTGATTGAGCGCCTTCTTCGTGAGCCGCGTCGCGTCCTGGGGTCCAAGCGCGAGTCGCTCGGCGATCGCCAACGCGTCGGCGAGCACCTCATCAGCCGGTACCGCCTTGGAGACCAGGCCGATGCGCTCAGCCTCCCGACCATCGATGAAGTCGGCCGTCATGAGGTAGTACTTCGCCTTCGCCATACCGCAGAGCAAGGGCCAGATCGCCACCGCGTGATCGCCAGCGGCCACACCGAGGCGGATGTGGCCGTCGGTGAAGCGAGCGGCCTCGTCGATGATCGAGATGTCGGCCATGAGAGCGACCGCGAGGCCCGCACCAACCGCGACCCCGTTGATCGCCGAGACGATCGGCTTCTCGCAGTCGATCATCGTGCGAACGATGTCACCGGCCTCTTTCATCACGAACATGGTTTGGGCGTGATCGTTGATCTGCCGGCCGATCCAGTCGAGGTCCCCGCCCGCCGAGAAGGCCTTGCCTTCCCCGGTGACCACGACGACGCGCACCGACGGGTCGGCGTCGATATCGCGGAACACGCGAGCCAGCTCGGCGTGCATCGTCCCGTCGGTGGCGTTCAACTTGCCGGGATTCGACAGCGTCATGAGCAAGACGCCGTGCTCGCGCCGCTCGAAACGGAGGCGTTCGTACGAATCGAAACGGTCGCTGGAGGTCATGGCCGGAGCCTAGACAGCGACCCCTGCGGCCCTCGGGGTCGGCCGTATCAGTCGATGAGGCTGAGGCAGGTCGTCGCGACCCCGCCGGCGTCGAGGCCGAGACGGTGGAGGATCTCCGCCGGACTGCCCTGAGGAATGAACGCCGTCGGCAAGCCGAGCACGGCGGTCCGACGGCCGGTGTCGCTGTCGGAGAGAGCGCTGATGATCGCCGCGCCGACACCGCCGTCGGCGATGCCGTCCTCGAGGGTCACGACCACGTCGTGACGCGCGGCGTCGGCGAGCATCGCCGGGTCGAGCACCGAGCAGGATCGGACATCCCACACGGTCGCTGAGTGCCCGCGCTCGGCGAGGAGCGCGGCGGCCTCTTCCGCGGTCTCGAGCATGCGGCCTACCGCCAACAGGCAGATCCCGCCGCTTCCTTCAGCAACCTGACGGGCCGAGAGACCCGAGCCGACCTCGGCGTCGGTTGCCTGACGGGCCTCGCCGCGCGGGTAGCGGATCACGACGGGGCCGTCGTCGGCGAGGGTCGCCGCGTCGGTCAGCATCTGCTGGAGCTCCTGAGCGCTCGAGGGAGCGAGCACCCTCATACCCGGCACCTTCGTGAGCAGCGCCAGGTCGTACATGCCGTGATGACTCGCCCCGTCGGGCCCGGTCACGCCGGCCCGATCGAGGCAGAAGATGACCGGAAGTCGGTGGAGGGCGACGTCGTAGACGACTTGATCCCACGCCCGCGACAGGAACGTCGAGTAGATCGCCACCACCGGTCGCAGCCCGGACATCGCCATGCCGGCAGCCGCGGTCACCGCATGCTGCTCGGCGATCCCGACGTCGAAGAACCGGTCGGGGAAACGCTCCTGGAAGGGGATGAGTCCAGTCGGACCTGGCATCGCCGCGGTGATCGCCACCACCCGGGCATCGTTCTCAGCGAGCTTGAGGATCGATTCGGAGAAGGCCTGGGTGTAACCCGACGGGCCCACCCGAGGCGGACCCGCATTGCGATCAAAGGTGGGGGCGTCGTGCAGATGCTTCTCGTCGTCGTGCTCGGCGGGCGCGTAGCCGCGGCCCTTCTGCGTGAGCACATGCACCACGATCGGACCCTCAGCCGACAACTGCTCGGCGTTACGCAACGCTTCCTCGGTGGCCGCGATGTCGTGCCCGTCGACCGGTCCGACGTACCGCACCCCAAGGGCCTCGAAGAACGCCGGCGGTTGCAGGAACTCGCGCACGCCGGCCTTGATGGCCTCGAGCGCCTTCTCAGCTTGAGGGCCGACGCCGGGCAACTGCTCGAGGAACCGCTCGAGTCGACGCTGACGGCGCACATAGACCGGATTCAGGCGGATGTCGGTGAGCGCGTTCGATAGCGAGCCGACAACGCGGCTCGCGAAACTCGGATGGTTCTCCCGCTCATCGACCGCCTGGGCGTTCGCCCAAAGGTTCGACACCGTCGGCGCGTAACTGCGGCCGTTGTCGTTGAGCACGATGATCACTCGACGGCCGCTGTGGCCGAGGTTGTTCAACGCCTCGAACGCGAGGCCGCCGGTCATCGCCCCGTCGCCGATGACCGCCACGATGTGGCGCCGGTCGGCCGTGCCGGCGTCGCGGGCCACCGCGAGGCCATAGGCATAGGACAGCACGGTCGAGGCGTGGCTGTTTTCGATGACGTCGTGGTCGCTCTCTTCGCGGCTCGGATAGCCCGAGAGGCCTCCCGCCTGACGCAGTTCAGAGAAGCGATCACCGCGCCCGGTCAAGATCTTGTGGATGTAGGCCTGGTGGCCGGTGTCCCACAGGATTGCGTCGCGCGGCGATTCGAACACTCGGTGCAAGGCGATCGAGAGTTCGACCACCCCGAGGTTTGACCCGAGATGCCCACCGGTTCCCGACACGGCGTCGACAACAAAGTCGCGGATCTCGGTCGCGAGTTCGTCGAGTTCGGTTCCGGTGAGACCGCGGAGGTCCTCCGGCCGGGCGACGCGCTCGAGATGCATGGTGCCCGAACGCTATCGGTGGCCCGGGCGGGCCGGGAATCCGTGCCCTCAGCCCGGCGACTTGTCGGCGGTGCAGCACCTCGACATAAAGCGCTCTAGGTCGACGACCGCTCGCGTGACGCGACCCGCCGCGACGATCCCACCGGGATCGGAGGCCGACACGGTGAAGATGACGCGGCGACCCTCCACCCGATCGAGCACCGCCTCAGCGGTCACCTCAACACCCACCGGGGTCGGTTGGAGATGATCGATCTGCACCCTCATGCCGACAGTGGACGATCCTTCCGGAAGCCGGCCCTCGAGGGCCAAGCAGGTGGCCTGCTCGCACAACGCGAGAAGCCGCGGGGTGCCAAGCACATCGACCGACCCGGAGCCGAGGGAACGGGCCGTGTCCGCCTCGGTCACCACGAGGGAGGCCTCTCCGCGCAGACCAGCCGGTAGTTCCACCCGGAGGACGCTAACCGTCCCCCTAGCCGATACGCACCGGCACCGCCGGACCTCGACCGCGGGGACCACCTAGCATCGGCGAGGTGATCGACAGCGACGTTCTCGACCGTGTCCTCGCCCGAGCGGTGCGATCCGGCGCGGGTTTCGCTGAGGTGTTCGCTGAGGACCGCCGCTCGACGTCGCTCGCCTTCGACGACGGACGCGTCGACCGGGTCACGTCCGGACGCGATCGCGGGGCGGGCATCCGCGTCGTCAACGGCTCCACCACCGGTTACGCCCACACCGCCGATCTCACCGAGGCGGGCTTGCTCGCGGCTGCCGAGGCTGCCGCGGCCGCTGCTGGGTCGGGTGGCGCCGGTGACCGCGTCGTCGGTTCCGTTGGCCCCCGATCCGAGGGTCACCGCCACTCGCCGGTGATCACCTCGCCCGCCGACATCGCCAAGTCGGACCGCGTCGACCTGCTGCTCGCCGCCGACGAGGCGGCCCGGTCGGCCGGAGCGGAGATCGTGCAAGTGTCGGCCGGAATCGGAGACACTCGGCGCACCGTGTTGATCGCCAACACCGACGGGGTCAACGTCAGCGATGACGTGACCCGCGTGCTCTTCCGGGTCAGCGCGGTCGCCGATGGTGACGCGGGCATGCAGACCGGCTACCGCTCGCTCGGACACACCGTCGGATGGGAGATCTTCGACACCGTGCAGGTGGCCGACCTCGCCGCTGACGCCGCCCGCCAAGCGCTGGTCAAGCTCGCCGCTCGGCCCGCCCCATCAGGATCGATGCCCGTGGTTATCAAGAACGGCTCGGGCGGAGTGCTCTTCCACGAGGCATGCGGCCACGGCCTCGAAGCCGACCACATCGCGAAAGGGACGAGCGTCTACGCCGGCCGCATGAACGAACTCGTCGCCTCCCCACTCGTCACGCTGGTGGATGACGGCACGATGACCGGGGAATGGGGCACCTCAGGTGTCGACGACGAGGGCACCCCGACGCAGCGCAACGTGCTCATCTCCGACGGTGTGCTGACCGACTACATGTGGGATCTGCTGCGGGCCCGGCGCGAGGGACGGACGCTCTCAGGTAATGGTCGACGCGAGACCTACGAATGCCTGCCGATGGTGCGGATGACGAACACCTTCGTGCTCGCCGGACCGCACGACCCCGACGAGATCGTCGCCGCAACCGAACACGGGGTCTACGTCTCCGAGCTCGGTGGCGGCAGCGTGAACACCGCCACCGGTGACTTCGTGTTCGGAATGCGCGAGGCCTATCTCATCGAGAACGGCCGGATCACCGAACCCCTTCGCGAGGGCAACCTGATCGGCAACGGGCCGAAGGTGCTCGCCGACATCGACATGCTGGCCGGGGATTTCGCCATGGGTGGTCCCGGCACCTGCGGCAAGGACGGCCAGGGGGTGCCCGTCGGCGACGGCCAGCCGACCCTGCGGGTCTCGTCGATGACCGTCGGCGGTACCGCCGCATGAGCGGGGACGCTCCGACTGACCTCCTCTCCATTGGCGACCGCCTCGTCGCACGCGCCGCCCCGGGGGAGCAGGTCGAGGTGTTCGTCGCCCGGGGCGATTCCACCGAGGTGAGGGTCTACGGCGGCGAGGTCGAGCATTTCGTGAGCGCCCACTCCGAAGGGGTCGGGGTGCGCGTGGTGTCCGCCGGACGCACCGGCACCTCGTACGCCGGGACGCTCGACCCAGCGGCCGTCGACGAAGTACTCGAGGAGGCGCGCGCCAACGCGGCTTTCGGCACCCCCGACGAGTTCGCTGGACTCGTCGAACCCGACGGGGTCGACACGGTGCCGATCGAACTCTGGGACGAGCGATTGGTGGCGACGTCCACCGAGGACAAGATCGCTCTCGTCACCGAACTCGAGCGGATCACCCTCGAACTCGATTCCCGTATCCGCGTCGACGAGGCCGACTATTCAGATGGTGGCGGCGAGTCGGCGATCGTGACGACCACGGGGATCCGACGCCATCGCCGGGCCAACTCCTGCCATGTTTCGGTGTCGGCGCTCGCTGATGACGGAGACGAGACCCAAACCGGATTCGGATTCAGCGTTGGCGACGCCCCTGCTGATCTCGACCTGGCTGAGGCCGCGCGCGACGCCGTCAATCGGGCCACTCGTCTGCTCGGAGCGACCAAACCGCGATCCCGGCGAACCACGGTGGTGCTCGACCCCTTCGTGACCGCTCAGGTGCTCGGGATCATCGGCTCGACGCTCAACGGTGAGTCGGTGGTGAAAGGGCGAAGCCTCTTCCGGGACCGCCTCGGTGAGGTAATCGCCGCTCCGGGGGTGACCCTCGTCGACGATCCGACTGATGCCCGGGCTTTCACCGCGACCGACGTTGACGGTGAGGGACTCGCGGCACGGCGCAACGTGTTGATCGACGATGGTCGGCTCGAGCGCTTCGTGCACTCCGGTTATTCCGCGCGTCGGGCGGGAACCGTCTCGACGGGTAACGCGATCCGCGGTGGGTTCGCCGGGCTGCCCGGTGTTGGTTGCCTCGCCTTGCAACTGTCCCCGGGCGCTCGTTCCCAGGAGGAACTCATCGCCGGTATCGATGACGGGGTGCTGGTGCAGAGCGTGACCGGCATTCACTCGGGGGTGAACACCGTGTCGGGTGATTTCTCAACCGGAGCGTCGGGAGTGTCAATCACCGGGGGCGCGCTCGGCGCGCCGGTGCGCGAGTTCACAATCGCGACGACCCTGCAGCGGCTACTGCTCGACATCGTCGACATCGGGGCCGACCTGAAATGGTTGCCGATGCGCGCCGCGGGGATGTCCCTCGTCATCGGTGATGTCACGGTCAGTGGCTCGTCGTGAACACCGCGATGCCCTGGTGGCAAGCCGTCGTGCTCGGGTTGGTGCAGGGACTGTCGGAGTTCCTGCCGATCTCATCGAGCGGCCATCTGCGCCTTGTGCCGTGGGCGTTCGGCTGGGAGAGCCTGTCGGAGTCGCATCGCCGAGCCTTCGATGTCGCTCTGCATTTTGGAACGCTCGTCGCGGTCGTCGCCTACTTCCGAAACGACCTACGTCGCTACGTCGTCGACGGACTCTCGGCGCTCGGGCGTCGGCCGGCATCCGCTGATGGGCGCCTCGCTTGGTATTTCGTCGTGTCAGCTGTGCCGGCCGCCGTGATTGGTTTCCTGCTTGAGAGTCGGTTCGACGACTGGTTCGGTGACCCCGGCCCGATCGCCGTGTCACTCATCGTTTTCGGACTGCTGTTGCTCTGGGCCGACACGCGTGGTCGACGAGACCGCGACCTCGACTCGGTCGGTCTGCGAGATGCGTTGATCATCGGCTTCGCTCAGGTGCTCGCCCTTAATCCCGGCACCTCCCGTTCGGGTATCACGATCACCGCTGGGCGGCTGCTCGGACTGCGACGCGAGGCGGCCGCCCGATTCGCGTTCGTCATGGGTATTCCGGTGATCGCCGGAGCATTCGCCTTCGAAATGCTCGGGCTGGCGAGCGATGGCATTCCGAACGGACTCGTGTCGACCATGGCGATCGGCGTGATCACGGCTGGAGCCTCCGGATGGTTGGCGGTGTGGGGGACGCTCCGCCTGGTCACGACGCGCACCTTCGCCCCCTTCGTGATCTACCGGTGCTTGCTCGGGCTCGTCGTGCTCGTCGCCTTGGCGTTCTAAGAGGCCAAGAGCACCACGGCGTCCTCGGGGCGAGCAGCGACGATCGCGGCTGCTCCGGCTGGAAGGGCGACGGTGACGGTGTCGTCGTCGATCGAGGCGATCACCGCTCGGTCGGTGACCAGGCGGCCGTCGAGGGCCACGGTCACTGGGTCGCCGACTCCCGCGGCCACCCCGCGTCGGGGCGCCGGCACGCCGAGCCACCCGTCGGGGATGGCGACCGTCGCGCTCACATGGGCTTCGGTGATCACCGTGCCGGAGGTGGCTCGCGCTGTGACGACGGCATCCATCAAGCGGCTTGGGTCGACAACGGCGCGGTCGGGTATGGCGGGTGCGGGAAGCCGTCGCGTCTCCCATCGCCCGTCCAACGGTTCTCCCGGAGTCAGATCGGCGGTCGCGACGAGCACCGAGGCGACCTGCCCCCATTCGGCGGTCGACCGCTCGACGGCTCGAGCCGCGTCAATCCGGGACTGGAGGGCGAGGAGGCAGAGCAGGGCGATCATTGCGGCCACCGGGCGCGGATGACGCCATACCCAGAGTCGTCGACGGGCATCGAGGGCGATGAGGCGATCGCGCACGACGGTGAACCGGTCGCGTGCCGTTTCGGCGCTCCAACGCATGGGGCCTCCTTCGCGGAGGTGGGGGCGTCAGGAGGTGCTGGATGACGTCGACGACGAACTGTCGGAGCCAGAGCCGGATGTCGAAGCCGAGCTCGACGACGAGTCACTCGAGGAACTCGAGGTCGATGACTCCGAGGTTGAGCCCGAGGTTGACGACGAACTGGTGGTCGACGACTTCGAGGAACCACCACGGGAATCGTTCTTGTAGAAGCCGCCACCTTTGAAAGTCACGCCGACCGGGGTGAACACCTTCTTCACCGCCATGGTCTCGCCAGTCTCGGGGTGCTCGGCCTCGGTGAGCGCGTCATCGGAGAACGATTGCTGGACCTCGATCGTCTCTCCGGTCTCGACGAACTTGTACACGTAGGTCGGCATGGCGGCGTCAGGTTATCGTCGGCCTCGTGGAGGTGCGCAGCGCGGTGGTGCCCGCTGCGGGGCTCGGAACAAGGTTCCTCCCCGCATCGAAGAGCGTGCCGAAGGAGCTCATGCCGATCGGCGATCGCCCCGCCCTGCAGCACGTGATCGACGAAGCGGTCGCCGCTCAGTTCGACCACATCGTCGTCGTATCGAACGTCGCTAAACCCGCCGTGGAGCACTACCTCACTCCCGACCCGCAGCTCATCGCCGACCTTCGAGAGCGAGGTCGCGACGACACCGCCGATCGACTAGCCGCGATGGGGCGCGACTGGACCGTCGACATCGTCTACCAAGAGCGCCCCCTCGGCCTTGGTCACGCCGTTGGCTGCGCCGCCGACGTGGTGCTCGGCGACGCGTTCGCGGTCATGCTCCCCGACGAGATCATGGGCGGACACTCCCTGCTCGAGCGCATGACGTCGACCTGTCGTGAGACCGGCGGGGGGGTGGTCGGGTTGCTTCAAGTGCCGTCCGACGAGGTGTCGGCCTACGGGGTGATCGAGCCGGATGGCTCGATGGTCAACGGTGTGATCGCCGTGCGGGGGCTGGTTGAGAAACCCGCGACCATCGACGCGCCAAGCGACCTCATCGTGATCGGTCGCTATGTGTTGACGGTCGACGTCTTCGATCGGATTCGGGCGCTCACCCCAGGCACCGGTGGCGAACTCCAACTCACCGACGCTCTCCGAGAACAGGCAGCGAGTGGCCCGTTCCACGGAGTGCTCTGCGAGGAGGAGCGGTGGGACACTGGCAATCCGGTGGGTTTCGCCCTCGCCGCGGTCGACCTTGGTCTCCGCGACCCGATCGTCGGTCCTGCGCTCTCGGCGCATCTCGACTCGCTGCGTTAACCGCCTCAGCGACGCCGGAACGCGCCGTCGACATCGAGCGGGAGGCCGTAGTCGTCGACCCCGAACTCGCAGAGGGCGATGCCGAGTGACGTGTCGAGCACCTGCCAGCGCCGCTCCGAGACACGCTCGTATCGACGCTCGCGAACCGTGACGCCGAGCGTCTCGACGTCGACGCAGGCCACCGAGACGGTCGCCGAGCCACCCGGCTCCACGCCGAGGCGTCGCACCGGGGCCACGTGGTCGAACGGTGTGCATCCGACCGCGATGTCGCTCGCCCCGGTCAGCTCCTCGCGATGCGAGCCGTTCACCTCGCCCCAACGGACACCGTCGGTGCCGAGCCAGAGATCCGGTTGCTCGAGATCTCGGAACAGCAGGAACTGACGGACCTCCCAGAGCGGCGACAGCCGAACGACGTACTGGATGTTCTCGCCGGTGACCACTCCCGAAGCGGTCCACGCTTCGTTCTCCCAGCGCAGGGTCAACTCCTCGCTGGCGTCGCCGTCCCATCCATCCCAGCGGGCAGTCCACCCATCGGCCGGCAGCGCGCTCAGACCCGACATGGGGCCAGTCTGGCCCGCGGGTGACGTGGCGCCCACCCGCGGCTACCGTCGCCCCATGGCGATGATTCCCCTGCCGGAGGCGCAATCCGTCGTACTCGAGGGCACCCCGGTGCTCGACCCCCACGAGGTCGACTTCACGGCGGCCTCCGGATTAGTGATCGCTGATCGTGTGCTCGGCACCGAACTCGTGCCACCGCTCGACAACACCGCGGTCGACGGTTACGCGGTGCGCTCAGCCGATGTCGCGAGCGTCCCCGTCGAGTTGACCGTCGTGGGCGAGGTCGCCGCCGGTGCGGCCACCGATCATGTGCTCGCCGAAGGCGAGACGATCCGGATCATGACCGGGGCGCCGATCCCTGCTGGATGCGACGCCGTGGTCATGGTGGAGGACTCCGAGCGACTCGGCGTCGTCGACGGGGCTGAGCGGGTGCGCCTCACCGCGAGCGTCGAAGCCGGATCGGCGATCCGACCGGCCGGCGATGACGTCCGTCCGGGAGATGTGCTCTTCGAGCCGGGAACTCCCGTCACGCCCGCGGTGCTCGGCGTGCTTGCCGGCGCGAATTGCCGTCGGGTCAGCGTGTATCCCGCCGCCCGGGTTGCCGTGCTCTGCACCGGCGACGAGCTTGTGGACGAGGACCGACCGCTGCGGCCCGGTGAGGTTCGCGAGTCGAACCGCCGCATGGTCGTCGGCCTCGTCGCTGAGACCGGTTGCGCGGTCACCGACCTCGGCATCGTGCGCGACGACGAGGCCGAACTGGAGCGGGTGCTCCTCGACGCTGCCGCCGATCACGACGCGATCGTCACGACGGGCGGAGTGTCGATGGGCGACTACGACGTCGTGAAAGCAGTGCTCGGTCGAATCGCCGATATGACGTGGATGCAAGTGGCGATCAAGCCGGCGAAGCCTTTCGCATTCGGTCACATCGGCGGTGTGCCCGTGTTCGGTCTGCCGGGCAACCCGGTGTCCTCGCTGGTCAGTTTCGAGATGTTCGCGCGGCCAGCCCTGCGACGGATGATGGGCCACACTCGGCTCGCTCGACCGAGCGTGGTGGCGGTCGCCGATGAGGCGCTCGGGCGTCGTCCCGACGGCAAGGTGCACCTCATGCGGGTCGAGGCGACCTTCGGCGAGGACGGACGATGCCATGTGGTGCCGGTGCGAGCGCAGGGCAGCCACCAACTCGCAGCGACCGCCACGGCGAACGCGATCGCCGTGGTTCCCGACGGAGATGGGCTCTCCGCCGGTGACGACGTGGCGGTGCTCCTTCTAGGCTGAGGCGATGGCAGGGGAGCAGGCGAGAGCGGATCTGGTCGACCCGTTCGGACGGGTCATCCGCGACTTGCGCATCTCGGTCACCGACCGCTGCAACTTCCGTTGCACCTACTGCATGCCCGCCGAGGGGATGGAGTGGCTCCCGCGCAGCGAGGTGCTCACCTTCGAGGAGATCCACCGGGTGTCTCGGATCTTCGTCGAGCGCTTCGGCGTCGAAGGGATCCGCCTCACCGGAGGCGAGCCGACCGTGCGCGCCCATCTCCCGATGCTGATCTCCCAGCTGTCCGGTCTTGGTGTCGACCTCGCCATGACCACCAATGGCGCCACGCTCCGAAACAGCGCGGAGGAACTCCGATCCGCCGGACTCCGACGCATCAACATCAGCCTCGACACGCTCCACGCCGACCGGTTCGAGCAGATGACCCGCCGGAACGAACTCGAGAACGTGCTCGCCGGAATCGACGCGGCGGTCGCCGCTGGGTTCTCGCCGGTGAAGATCAACGCGGTGATCGAGCGAGGAGTGAACGACGACGAGATCGTCGACCTCGCCCGGTTCGGCCGCGAGCGCGGGGTCGAGGTCCGCTTCATCGAGTTCATGCCCCTCGACGCCACCGGGCACTGGGCCAACGACCGAGTGGTCGGCCAAGACGAGATCGTGGAGCGCATCGCCGAAGTGTTCCCCCTCGAGCAAATGCCGGCCCGAGGCGCGGCCCCCGCGGATCGTTGGCGTTACCTCGACGGAGCCGGCACGGTCGGGGTGATCCCGTCGGTGACCAAGCCGTTCTGCGGGGACTGCGACCGGGTGCGTCTCACCGCCGAGGGGCAGTTCCGCACCTGCCTGTTCGCCACCGACGAGTTCGATCTTCGCGAGATCATGCGCTCGGGAGGAGACGACGACGCACTCGCTGAGAGGATCATCGCCGCGGTCGGCACGAAATGGGCCGGCCACCAGATCAACCGGGTCGAGTTCATCCGGCCCAACCGCTCGATGAGCCAGATCGGCGGCTGAGCCGCTGACGCGGTCTCGGTAGCATCGCCCCATGTCCGAGGTCGAGTTCACTCATCTGGACCCCATGGGTCGCGCCCGGATGGTCGACGTCACCGAGAAGGAGCCGACGCATCGTCGAGCGGTGGCGCGGTGCAAGGTGTTCATGCGGCCCGAGACGACCGCCGCGATCGCCAACCGTGAGGTGCACAAGGGCGACGTTCTCGCCGTGGCGCGGGTGGCTGGCATTCAGGCGGCCAAGCGCACCTCCGACATGATCCCGCTCTGTCACCCGCTGATGGTCGGCGCGGTCACCGTGAGTTTCGATCTCGGCGAGGATCATGTGGCGGTGGAGGCGTTCGTTGACACCGTCGACCGCACTGGCGTCGAGATGGAGGCCCTGCACGCCTGCTCGGTGGCGGCGCTCACCATCTACGACATGTGCAAATCCGGTGATCGGTCGATGACGATCGGCGAGTTGGCGCTCTGGGAGAAGACCGGCGGTCGGTCGGGCACCTATCGCCGAGTCGACGACGCCTCGACCGAGTGATCTCGGGCGGAGTGCGAGGAAACGCGCTCGATGTGACCGTCGTCACGGATCGCCCCGCTGCGTTGGCCGTTCTGTCACAATTGTCGTAGAATCGTAAAGAACGGCCGGAGCGGTGCTCCGCCCCATTCGCGAAACCGAACACTGATGACCCGCACTACCTCCCTCTCAATGAACGGCGCCGACCGTGGGTGAGTTGGTCCTGCTCATCGTGGCGGCCGCCTGGGCCGCGGTGCTGCTTCCTCCCCTCGTTCGCTCGAGGATGGAGAACCGACCCAACTCCTCGATCACCGACTTCAACCGGCAGCTCAGCCGTCTGCAGTCCTCGGTGCCTCAGCGCGCCAACACCAACCTTCGCACCGCTGGCCGTGGGCTCGCCCAAGCGCCGCTCGAACGCCCCGGCTCCCGTCAACACGGCCAGGTTCGCCCCACTGAGATCGCGAACCGTCGGCCCCGCGTCCATCACGACCCGACGAAGCCGATGCCGCGCCCGAACCGCGCTGTCTCCAACGCCGACCTCGTCCGTCGTCGCCGCTCGAACGCGCTGATGGCGCTCGCACTCACCTCAATCAGCACGCTCTTCCTCGCCGCGACGACGAAAGAGACGATCATGCTGTATCTCTTCGCGCTCTCGTTCATGGCGCTCTGCGGGTTCCTTTACCTGCTCGCCACGGTCCGCCAGCGCGAGGCTTCGCGCTGGGACGACCAGTGGTTGAAGCGCTGAACGGCGCGTGACGGCCGCCCGACCACCGGTACACTCGGCGCCCTCGGGGCTGTAGCTCAGTTGGTAGAGCGCGACAATCGCACTGTCGAGGCCAGGGGTTCGATTCCCCTCAGCTCCACTCCGGTCGGATTCCGCCGACCGTCGAACTCGCAGGCATGGGGCAGCCATGTCGATGCTCAGCCTGCGTCGAACGGGGTTTCGCCACCGTGACTACTGACCCGTCGATCTGGACACCGGAGGCTCCGCCGACTGGTGACCCACCGTTAGGCGCGGTGCCGCGTGCGGTGATGGTGCAGCACTGGACCGACATCGTCTTCTGTCACTGGCGCTACGAGCCCGCCGTCGTGCAATCGCTGCTACCCGACGGCATCGAGGTGGACACCTTCGACGGATCGGCGTGGGTCGGTCTCATCCCCTTCCACATGGACGACCTCGGCGTTCCCGGCTGGGCACCGATGCCGTATGTCGGGTCGTTTCCCGAGGTCAACGTGAGGACCTACGTGCGCGCCGGCGATCGCCGCGGTGTCTGGTTCATGTCGCTCGATATCGACCGCTGGCTACCGGCCGTTGTCGCGCGGCTCGGCTACCGCATCCCGTATTGCGTCGGCGATGTGCGACACGTCCGTCTCGGCGACCAGGTGCTCTCTTCCGTCGATCGGAAATGGCCGCGCGCGAATGGAGCGACCGCGGCCCTGTCGGTGACCGTCGGCGACGCCGCCCCCGACGACGACCTGTCGCGTTTCCTCACCGCGCGCTGGGGTCTTCTCGCTCGACCGTTCAGGGGGAGACCCGTCTGGGCGCCGGTCGAGCATCCGGCGTGGCCGTTGCGCACGGCTGAGGCGACCCACATCGACGCGGGTGTCGTCGCAGCAGCCGGCCTGCCGCTCCCTGAGGGAGATCCGCACCTGCTGTTCTCATCGGGTGTGCCGGTGAGGATCGGCGTGCCCCGGTTGCTCGACCGCGACTGATCGGCTGCTACCAAAGGCCGACGAGGCCGGCGATGCCCGCCAACGCGACGAGCGCTCCCGCTACCAGCAGGAAACCGTCGGCTCGTTCACCCCACAGGAGACTCGCTCGGGCCCGCATTAAGCGGTAGACGCCCGAGGGCGATGAGGCACGCGCCCAGGTGGTTATGCGGACGCCGATCGCGATCATGAGGAGCGGCCAGATGAGCGTCACAACAACATCCTGCCCGATGCCCGTCGGGTCGCTGAGCCTTGCTGGCCTCCCTGATCGATGCGCTCACCGGTCGCGATGATCAACTCGGTCAGGGCGACCGCGGCTGGGTCGAGGGGGGAGTGGTCTCGGCGCATCAGCGCGAGATGCCGTCGGAAGAGCTCTGGTCCCTCCACGAGGCCGTGGGCATCGCCTCCCGGGGAGCGCGACAGCGCTCCCCACCCCATACCGAGTCGCACCATGGCCCGCACCACCGATGGTTGGTGACTATCGGCGACCACCGTGAGGTCAGCGCCGAGGGCCCTTAGCGCCTCCATTGTCGATGCTCTGGTGTGTGAGCCGTCGGGGAATAGCACCCATGGACCCCATGTCTCCGGTGAGCCGATCTCGGTACCCGAAGGGGCGATTACCACGATCGGCTCGGACAGCACTCGGGTGACGGTGACCCCCGGTGGGTGTTCGCCCGGCTCGACGCACACGATCAGGTCGAGGGCACCTCGGCGCAGATCGGCGATCAGCGCGGCCGAGGGTGCCACCGAGATGCTGAGCGCGACCTCGGGTCGCTCCATCCGGAACGAGTTGATCACGGAGTCGAAATGCTCCACGGCGGCGACGTCGATGAGGCCGAGGCGGATCGATCCGAGGGAGGATCCGCGCATTCGATCCGCCCACGAGGCGAGGTCGCCGGTGAGGGCGACCACTTGGCGGGCGTGCTCGAGGACCGGTGTTGCCGACGCCCGCAGCGGTCGCCGTCGACCGTCACGGTCGAAGAGCGGCACGCCGACTCGGCGTTCGAGTTCGGCGAGGCCCTGCGACAGCGCTGACGGGGTCACGCCGAGCGAGGCGGCGGCATCGGCCCAGGTCGGGGCCACCGATACGGCCACCAGGTACTCGAGTTGCCGCAGGCTGAGATCGGGGAGCGCTGAAGGCACCCAGGAAGAATAGTTCAGAGATACTGAACAAACAGACGCAATGCAATAGGGAACATTTAGTTTCTCCGCATGTCCTCACCACAGCCCTCCAGCCGGCTCGGCATCCTCCTTCCGGGGCTCGGCGCCGTCGGCTCCACCCTGATCGCCGGGGTGCTCGCCGCCCGCAACGGCCTCGGATCGCCCATCGGCTCACTGAGCCAGCTCGGTCGTGTCGACCCGGGCGACGGTCATCCACGACCCATCCGCGAACTCGTCGATCTCGCCTCCCTCGACGACATCGTCTTCAGCGGCTGGGACCCGATCACCCCCAACGCCCTCGAGGCCGCGCGCACCTCGGGCGTCCTCGGAGCCGAGCACCTCGACGCGCTCTCGGGAGAACTCGAGGGCATCATCCCCATGGACGCCGTCTTCGACCAAACCTGGGTCTCGCGTCTCGACGGAGTCCGGGTCAAGTCGACCGGTGGCCACTGGGCGAGCGCGGAGGCGCTCATCGACGACATCGCCCGATTCCGGGCCGAACACGACCTCGAACGAGTGGTCATGGTGTGGTGTGGGTCCACCGAGGCCTTCAGCGAGCCCTGTGAGATCCATGACACCGTCGCCGCCTTCGAAGCGGCCCTGCGGGCGGACGACCCCCGAGTCGCGCCCAGCCAGATCTACGCCTACGCCGCGCTCCAGTCCGACGTCCCGGTGGCCAACGGCTCACCCAACCTGATGCTCGACCTGCCCTGCATGGTCGAACTCGCCGAGAGCCGTGGTGTGCCGATCGCCGGCCGCGACTTCAAGACCGGCCAGACCCTGATGAAGACGATCCTCGCCCCCGGTCTGCGGGCACGGATGCTCGGCATCCGAGGCTGGTACTCGACGAACATCCTCGGTAATCGCGACGGCTACGTCCTCGACGATCCAGCCAACTTCCGCACCAAGGAACTGTCCAAACTCGGAGTGCTCGAATCGATCCTCGAGCCCGACGAGCACCCTGACCTTTACGGCGAACTCGACCACGTTGTGCGGATCAACTACTACCCGCCGCGCGGGGACGACAAAGAGGGTTGGGACAACATCGACATTTTCGGATGGCTCGGCTACCCGATGCAGATCAAAGTCGACTTCCTCTGCCGCGACTCGATCCTCGCGGCCCCGATCGCCCTCGACCTCGCCCTCTTCCTCGACCTCGCTCACCGCAACGGATCAGCCGGTGTTCAAGACTGGCTCGGCTTCTACTTGAAGGCACCGCAGACCGCGGACGGCTCCGAGCCCGACCACGACCTCTTCCACCAGCTCACTGCACTCGAGACGCAACTCCTCCAGTGGCGCGCCGGCTGACCGGTCGGGCG
>JAFMMJ010000021.1 GCA_017859785.1 Ilumatobacteraceae bacterium | reverse complement strand
CGCCGTTAGGTTGGCGGCTCGTGTCAACCGTTGCCCCCGATATGCCGTGAGCACGACCGACACCACACGCCACGGCACCGCTCGAGCCGCGCTTCGACACCGGCGGTTCCGCATTCTGTTCATTGGGGCGACGCTCTCGAACGTCGGCACGTGGATGCAGAACTTCACGCTTCCTGCCTACATCGACTCGGTCACGGGGTCTGCTTCCCTTGTCGGCCTGCTCGTCTTCGTGCAACTCGGCCCGCTGCTCCTGCTCTCAATCCCAGCCGGTGTGCTCGCTGACCGGTACGACCGGACCGCCCTCGTCACCTCGATGCAAGCGGTGATGATGGCGATGTCCGTGGTGCTCGCCCTGTCGACGTGGAGCGGCGCCCCACTCTGGACGATCTTCGTGATTCAAGGTGTCATCGGCATCGCGAACACCATTCAGGCACCCGCCTTCTCAGCGAGCATCCCACTTCTTGTCGACCGTCGCGACATCCCAGGAGCGGTCAGCCTCAATTCGGCCATGATCAACGGCAGCCGGATCCTCGGCCCAACGCTGGCTGCCGCCCTCGCGGCACTCGGGGTCGGAATCCCCGGCCTTTTCGCCGTCAACGCGGCCACTTATCTCTTCCTTGCCGTGCCGATCGTGCTCGTCCGCCTTCCCAATCCGGGCGGGGCTGGTCCCACTCGAGGACTCAACGCTCTCACCACCGGACTCCGCCTCGCGCGAGGTCGACGGTCACTCTCGCGCGTACTCCTCTCGATGAGCGTCTTCTCACTCGTGTGCCTGCCGTACATCGGGCTCTTCCCCTCGGTCGCGCGACTCAACCTCGGCCTCGACCCTGAGGGGCCGACATACAAATTCCTCTACATCGTGTGGGGACTTGGTGCCTTCTTCGGCTCGATAGCGGTTGGAACCGTGCTCTCGGGAGTCAGCCGGCGAGATGTAATCGTGCGGGGCTACGGCCTGTTCGCCGTCTTCCTGGCAGTGTTCGCCGTGCTCCGGAGTCCGGCAGCGGCGTTCCCGGTCTCTGCCGCCCTCGGCTTCGTTTATTTCATGACGGCAACGGCCCTGGTGACTGTCCTTCAGGAGAATCTCTTCGACCGGGAGCGCGCCTCGGTCATGCCGCTCTGGTTTATGGCGTTCGGCGGCACGATCCCCTTCGGCAACCTCATCGCCGGTCCGATCATGGACGCGATCGGCGCTCGATGGGTTCTCGGCGTGGGCGCCGTGGCGGCGGTCGGCCTCAGCCGGTGGACCGACCTCGACCGACTCTCCCCAAGTGACTTCATTTCACTTGACGAGGCGGATCCAGCCCCACGAGATGGGCCAACCCGTCTGCTCTAAGACAACCCGAAGGTCGCCGAGCACCGGTCATCCGTTGGTGAGAAATCGGACGACCCGCTCGAGGCCGGCGACGCGGCTTCCTTTGACCAGCACCGCGGTCGAGTCGTCGAACCGGAGATCGGCGAGCGAATCGACTGTCACAGCCTCGGCGCCGTAAAGGTCGCACTCGACCGGGATGAGTCGCACTCCCAGTCGGCGGCAGAGGTCAGCGATCGCCACGTGGGATGGGCCCGGATCCTCGAGCTCGGCCATCAGCCCGAGCATGGCGACATGGTGCGCGGCGGGTACCGCGACCAGAGCTCGGAGAGCCGCCTCCACCGAAGTGGGGTTCGCGTTGTAGGTGTCGTCGACCACGACGAGTCCGTTACGAGCCTCCACCACTGCCATACGCCCCGGAGCCGCCGGCACCGCTCCCATCGCCGCCGCGGCAGCCTCGACATCCACCCCGACAGCACCGGCGACAGCGAGGGCCGCGCAGGCGTTTGACACCATGTGCTCGCCCGAGAGCGTGAGGCGCACCTGGGCCGAGCCCCAGGGTGTGCGGGCGACGAAGCTGGCTCGGGCTCGCTCATCGAGCGCGATCCGCTCGGCGCAAACATCGCCGTCGGCCCCGAAGGTGAGCACCGACCCAGCGCAACGGGGCGCCATCGCGATGACCCGAGGGTCAGCGGCGTTGAGCACGGCCGTTCCCGAGGGCGGGAGTGCTTCGACCAACTCCCCCTTCGCCCGAGCAACACCATCGAGACCACCGACGAGTTCGGTGTGCGATTCCCCCACCGCGGTGACGACGCCGATGTCGGGTCGCGCGATTCGACACAGTTCTGCGATCTGTCCATGACCCCGCATACCCATCTCCACCACCAAGGCCGCACATCCATCGGGGGCCGTGAGCACGGTCACCGGTAGGCCTTGTTCGTTGTTGAAGCTGGCGCGATTCGCGTGGGTCACGAGCCCGGCGGACAGAGCTGCGGACGTCAGGTCCTTCGTAGACGTCTTGCCAACACTCCCGGTGATGCCGACCACTCGGGTGTCGGCGAGCAGCTCGTCGCGGACCGCGGCGGCGAGGGAACCGAGCGCGAGCAGGGTGTCCTCCACGATCACGGCTGGCACTCCGGCCGCCGCGACAGCTGCTGGATCGGAGCACAGGTGCAGCGCTGCCCCACGGTCGGCGGCGTCGACGAGGTGGTGGTGGCCGTCCCGCTCGGCCACGAGCGCGACGAACATCTGACCCGGAGCGATCGTCCGGGAGTCGAAGTCCACCCCATCGATCACGATCGATTCGAGATCGCCGAAGGGGGATCCGCCGACCACTGCGGCCACCCAGGGTGCCTCGATCCTCATCCCCTCGAACGGTACCGTCGGCTCAATGGGCGAAGCCGTCACCGAACTCGTGGTCCTCTTCGGCGGCCGCTCGGCTGAGCACGAGATCAGTTGCGTCACGGCACGGCACGTCATCGACGCAGTCGACCGTTCGCGGTACTCGCTCACCCTGCTCGGTATCGATCGCGACGGGGTCTGGCATCTCGCCGATCCCGACAATGGCGACCTGACCGCCACTGGACCGGTGATCGGCGCGAGCGAGGCCCTCTCCGCCCGAGTCGGGACCGGCGCGGTGGTTCTTCCGCTTCTTCACGGCCCGCTGGGTGAGGACGGCACCATCCAAGGACTTCTCGAGGTCGTCGATGTGCCCTACGTCGGCTCGAGTGTTCTCGGTTCGGCCCTCGCGATGGACAAGGCCATGGCCAAGGTCGTCGTGGGCGCTGCGGGCATCGCCCAGGCCAAGCATCTCGTCGTCACTGAGGGTGAAGTCGATGTCGGCGCTGCCGCCGAGGAGGAACTGGTCAGGCAGGTTGACACCGCGCTCGGATTCCCGTGTTTCGTGAAGCCCGCGAACATGGGGTCAAGTGTCGGCGTGAGTCGGGTCGAAGCACCGGATGATCTCATCGAGGCGATTCGATTCGCCCTCACCTACGACCGCGTGATCGTTATCGAGGAGGCGATCAGCGGCAGGGAACTCGAGGTCGCCGTGCTCGGTGGCGCCGATCCGATCGTGTCGGTTCCCGGGGAGATCATCCCCGGCGATCGGTTCTACTCCTACGCCGACAAGTACCTCGACGGCCGCTCGCGCACCCTCGTGCCAGCCGAACTTGATCCCGCCGTGTCCGATGAGATTCGCGATCTCGCGCTTCGCTCGTTCCGAGCCCTCCGCTGCGAGGGTCTCGCCCGCTGCGATTTCTTTCTCTCCGATGACGGCCGAGGATTGCTGTTGAACGAGGTCAACACGATGCCCGGTTTCACACCGATCTCGATGTTCCCGAAGATGATGGAGGCCTCAGGGGTGCCGTATCCAGAGATCATCGAACGCCTGATCACTCTCGCCATCGAGCGCCACGCCACACGGCGTCGCCGCGTTGATCACTGACCGTCACGGCGCGAGTGCGGCGCGGATGAAGCCCCGCAACTCGTCGCGGAGTCGGCGCAGACCGGCGAGGTCGCGTGTCCATCCGACCGTTTCAAGCGCCTCCGGTTCGGTGGCGATCCCGGTCACTGTCGCGTAGGCGAGGGCTGCCACCAGCCGCGGGTCTGCTTGTCGAAGCCGCCCACGCTCCATCTCCGACTCGAGATACCGCACACAGGCCTCCACGAGGGGCGCGACGCGTGAGCGGAGCCGCTCCACGAGCTCAGGGTCGAGTCGTCCGAGTTCTCGAACCAATCCGAGGAGGGCCGGACGGCGAACCGCGGGCCCGAAGACGGCGCGGATCACGGCGTCGATCCGGACCAGCGGATCATCGTCCGAGGCGCGGATCGCTGCGGTGATCACGACGACGAGTTCGTCGGCGACCGTGTCGAGCACCGCCGCCACCAACGCCTCCTTGGAGGGAAACCAATAGAGAACCGACTGCTTACGCACCCCGACAGCCCGGGCGATCTCATCGAGGGACACCGCCTCCACCCCTCGGAAGCCGAAGAGATCGACCGCCTCATCGAGGATCCGGTCTCGCGTCGGACGTTCAGGCACGCGTCTATCTTCGCATTCCCAGCCTCCGTCTACCACTTGGTAGAGAACCTGCTAGACATTGGGTCGTGATCGCCGAAGGTCTCGCCGGGAAGAGGATCGCCATCACTGGCGCCACGGGCTTCGTCGGCACGGCCCTCGTGGAACGGCTCCTGAGAGGCGTTCCCGACTGCGAACTCGTTTTGCTCGTTCGTGATGGGCGTCGAACCTCCGCCGCCCGCAGGACCGAGCGTGAACTGCTCTCCAACGACGCTTTCGACCGGCTCCGCGAGGACCTCGGCAAAGAGGGCTTCACGGAGATGTGCGCGCGTCGGGTCACCACGATCGCCGGTGACGTCTCCTCCGACGGACTCGGCCTCGACGAGGCTGCCCGCGCCGTCTTCGCCGGAGTCGATGTCGTCATCCATTCGGCCGCCACAGTCTCCTTCGACTCCCCGCTCGACCAGGCGGTTGAGATCAACCTGCTCGGGCCGACCCGCATCGCCGCCCTGTGCGCCGATCTCGGCATCACCCCGCATCTCGTCGCCGTGTCGACCTGTTACGTCGCCGGAAACCGTCGAGGCACCGCTCCCGAACAGCTGGTCAGCGACGGGCCTTTTGACATTGGACTCGACTGGCGTGACGAGGTCACCTCAGCCCGCCGCCTGAAGGGTGACACCGAGGCCGAGAGTCGACGCCCAGAGCGACTCAGCGAGTTTCGCAAGCGCGCCCGCGCCGAACTCGGGGCCGCGGGCGCACCCGCTCTCGCCGCGAAGACCGAGCAGCTCAGGAACCGCTGGGTTCGCGACCAACTCGTTGCCGCTGGCCGGGCGCGAGCCGCGAGCGTCGGATGGCCCGACGCCTACGCGTTCACTAAGGCTCTCGGTGAGCAGGCGCTGACCGAGAGCCGTGGAGAGGTGCCCGTCTCCATCGTGCGCCCATCGATTATCGAGTCGGCCTGGGCCGAGCCCCGCCCCGGTTGGATCCGTGGATTCCGTATGGCCGAGCCGGTCATCCTCTCCTACGCCCGAGGTCTCCTGAAGGAGTTCCCTGGGGTGCCGGAGGGCACGATCGACGTCATCCCCGTCGACATGGTGGTCGCCGCCATTGTCGCCGTCGCCGCCGCCGGCCCCGATGACGCCCCGCCGATCACCCAGGTCGCCTCCGGTGGGATCAATCCGCTGCGCTACCGGGCCCTCGTCGACAACGTGAGCAGCTGGTTCACCGCCAACCCGCTCTACGACAACGAGGGTCAGCCGATCATCGTTCCTGAATGGAGTTTCCCGGGACGGGGTCGCGTCCAAACCCAGCTCACCCGCGCGAAGACCGTGATCACGCGGGCGGAATCCGCCCTGCAATCGCTCCCGCTACGGGGGCGCCAGGCAGAACTGGCGGCCAACCTCGAGACCCGACGTATGGAAGTGGAGCGGGCCCTCGAGTACGTCGAGCTCTACGGCTTGTACACCGAGTGCGAGGCGATCTACCAAGTCGACAATCTGCTGGCCCTGTGGGACCGACTGCCCGCTGACGACCAGCGCGACTTCGCTTTCGACCCGCGGCTCGTCGACTGGCCGACGTACGTCAACGAGATCCACCTGCCATCGATCATCGAGCACGCTCGAGTGAAAACCACGCCCGGGCGCGCCAAAACAACCGACCGGACCGCGCGGCTCCGCCGCCAAGTGCTCGATCCCGCGCGACAGGTCGCCGCGTTCGATCTCGAGAACACCTTGATCGCCTCCAATGTGGTCGCCAACTACTCCTGGCTGGCCACTCGTCGGCTCGACCGGGGAGAGCGCCTGAGGTACATCGCGCGAACGCTCGCGGAGGCTCCCTCGCTCCTGCGACTTGATCGTCGTGACCGCACCGACTTCCTGCGTCACTTCTACCGCCGCTACGAGCACGCCCCGATGGAGCAGATCGAAGAGGACGTCGCCGCGATGATGACGCACCTCGTCATGACGAAGAGCTTCCCTGAGGGCATTCGTCGCGTTCGAGAGCACCGGGCCGCCGGGCACCGGACGATCCTCATCACCGGCGCTCTCAGCTTCAACGTCGCGGGCCTTCGGCCCCTCTTCGACGAGATCGTCGCCGCCGAGATGAGCGTGCGCCCGGACGGCACGCTGAGTGGGGAGATGACCACCGTGCCTCCAACCGGCGAAGCTCGCGCTCAACTGCTCGCCGACTACTGCGAGGCGGAGGGTTTCCGCATGGAGGAGTGCGTCGCCTACGCCGACTCCTCCTCCGACCTTCCCCTCTTCGAGGCGGTCGGATTCCCCGTCGCGGTGAATCCCGAGACGCGTCTTGCCGCGATCGCCCGAAAGCGTGGTTGGCTTGTCGAGAACTGGTCGAAGGCCGCTGGCGGACCGCGACCTCTCCTCCCGATCGCGCCGTTCGGCGATGAGCGTCTCCGACGGAGTGGACGATGAAGGCGCTCAGCGTGCGCCGCAGTGTCCCCCGATTTGGGGCCGCGAGGGTCGTGTCGTCGATCAGTCAGCGCTCCGCGACCCGGGTCGGGCCGTTGACCTTCGGCGAAATCGAGGAACCAACACAACCAGGACCCGGGTGGGAGCGGATCGACACGTCACTCTCGGGGATTTGCGGTTCTGATCTCGCACTTGCCGAGGGCCGCGCATCCGCCTACTTCGAAGATTGGGTGTCGTTCCCCTTCGTTCCCGGCCACGAGATCGTCGGCACCCGTGGTGACGGCCAACGAGTGGTGATCGAACCAGTGCTCGGCCACAGCGCGCGCGGCGCGGTTCCCCCGTCTCCCGAGGCCGCGCCGGGCGATGGAGACGACTACCGCCACCTCGTGACCGGACCGCTCGAACCCGGCATCCAGACCGGCTTTTGCAACTCAACCGGAGGCGGATGGGCTCCGTGGTTCTGGGCGCACGAGTCTCAGATCCACGCGATCCCCGATTCGCTGTCCGATGAGGCGGCGGTCCTCGTGGAGCCGCTCGCCGGCGGTGTTCACGCCGCCTTCAGTGTGCGGGACGCCCTTCGTCGAGGCGACCTTCTTAATCGAGGACCAGTCGTTATCGGCGTTCTCGGCGCCGGCACGATGGGTCTCGCGACCGTGGCCGCCCTTCGGGCTCACGTTCCCGAGGCCGACGTCATCGTGGGTGCCCGCTACCCGCACCAGTTCGCGATCGCCCGAGCTCTCGGGGCGGTCGAGGTGGTCCGGTCTACCGATCTCGCCGCCGCCATCCGTCGCCGGACGGGGGCGCACGTGATTGGACGGCACCTCTCCTCTGGGGCGCACTGCCTCGTCGACGCGGTGGGTTCCTCCGAATCGATCTCGGCGAGCGTGTCGATGACTCGCCCGCGCGGACGGGTGGTGCTGCTCGGAATGCCCGCCGACGTCTCACTTGACCTGACCCCCCTCTGGCACCGCGAGACCGAGTTGCGCGGTTGCTACACCTACGGCACCGAGACCCTCGACGACGGCTCGACTGCCCGAACCTTCGATCTCGCCATCGAGCTCGCGCAGACCACGGGGGCTGAGCGACTCGTCTCGGCCACCTATCCACTCGAACGTCACGTCGACGCTCTGGCCCACGCGGCCGAAGCCGGACGCCGTGGCGCCGTCAAGATCGCCTTCGACCTCAGGAGGGGCAACTGATGCCACGACCCGGATTCGTCCTCGACGTCGACCGTTCGACGCCGCCCATGCTGTTCTGGCACGGAGAGCGGTTCAGCCTCGAACGTCTCCCAGCCGACCGATCGCGGGTGATCTACCCAGCCGAGCCACTTCCCGGCCTCATCGATCCCGACGCGGCCATCCGACAGGCCCTCCTCCAACCCCTCGACATGGAGCCGCTTCCCTCCCTCCTCCACGCAGGGATGCGCCTCACGATCTGCTTCGATGACGCGAGCCTGTCGTTGCCGAAGATGCGACGTCCCGATTCGCGGCAGCGCATCATCGAGACGGTGCTCGACATGGCCGCCGAAGCCGGTGTCGACGACGTGCACATCATCGCCGCCCTTGGACTCCACCGTCGGATGCACGACTACGAGTTGCGTCACGTCCTCGGTGACCGGATCTTCGACGCGTTCCATCCGTCAGGGGCGCTCTACCAGCACGATGCCGAGGACCACGCGAACCTGGTGGTGCTCGGCGAGACCGACCACGGCGAGGTGCTCGAGATCAACCGTCGAGTCGCCGAATCCGATCTCGTGGTCTACGCCAACGTCAATCAGGTCGCGATGGATGGTGGCTGGAAGTCGTTGGTCACCGGCGTCGCCTCCTACCGGTGCCTTTCGCACCACCACAATCCGGAGTCACTGCAAAACACCCGGAGCCTGATGGATCGTCACCACTCGGCGCTTCACCACTCCATCTGGAGAATGGGCGCGGTTCTCCGCGACAACGGCCCGAAGGTGTTCCAGATCGAATCGACGATCAACAACGACGCCTTCCCGTCTCCCTTCAACTTCCTCTCCAAACGGGAGTGGGAGTGGACCGGCCGAGATCGAGCCACCTTCTTGGCGACATCGAAGGCGCTCGACCGCACGCCGCGACGGCTCGCGCGGCGCATCTTCCACTCGATCGAGGCCCCCTACGCGATGACGAGCGTGCAGGCCGGGTTCACCGAGACCGTGCACGAGCGCACCCTCGAGCATGTCCACGCCCAACACATCGTGCCCGTGGAGGGCCAGACCGACATCTTGACCATGGGCATCCCGTTCATCAGTCCCTACAACCCCGAGTCGATCATGAACCCGATCCTCGTGATGTGCATGGGGCTCGGGTACCTATTCAACATGTATCGCGGACGGCCGTTGGTTCGCGAGGGAGGTGTGGTCATCATGACCCACCCGACCACCAAGGAGTTCCATCCGGTCCACCACCCGAGTTACATCGACTTCTTCGACGAAGTGCTAGCCGACACGACGGATCCGGCCGAGATGTCGCAGCGTTGGGAGCGGAAATACGCCGAGGATGAGTGGTACCGGCACCTCTACCGAACCGGCAACGCCTACCACGGAGTCCACCCCTTCTACGCCTGGTACTGGGGCGCTCACGGGCAGCAGTGGGCCGGTCGCGTCATCATCGTCGGTGGTGACCCCGCGACCGTTCGTCGCCTCGGATTCACCCCGGCCTCGACCATGGACGATGCCTTCGAGCTCGCGAGCGAGGTCGTCGGCCGCTCCCCCACGATCACCCACCTCCACGTTCCTTCCGTTCTGGTCGCGGACGTCCACTAGCCGTGGAGCGATCGGAGATCTCCCGCCGCCTGCAACGGCTCGTCGGCCCGTTCGAGCGGTTGACTCGTCTCGGCCTGCGTCCACTCGGGCGTCGCGGATTTCCCTACTTGCCTCCGCCCGTCCCGAATGGCGTGAGCGTTCCAGAACCACCGGACGAACTCGGCGCCGAATACGACACCGAGTGGGCTCGTCGCCCGCTCGCCCGAGAGGCGCGACGCCTCATCGCGCGGGGACCGCTCCGCCTCGGAACGGTGATGGTCGCACGGCCGACGGTTGACGGTCTTGACCGGCTCACCGACCTTGCCGCACTCGATCCGGCGCCTCCGCTCATCTTCGCCCCCAACCACCACAGCCACCTCGACACCCTGCTCATGACCTCGGTGATTCCTCGGCCATGGCGTGATGACCTCGCGGTGGCCGCTGCGGCGGATTACTTCTTCAACCGCCGGTGGAAGGCCACCATCTCGGCGCTCGCGCTGAACGCCATCCCTATTGATCGCGAGGTGACGAACCGTCGTTCGAGCGATCGGTTCCGAGAATTGGTCGACAGTGGGTCGAGCCTCCTGATCTATCCGGAAGGTGGACGATCGCCCGACGGCTGGGGCCAGGGTTTCAAGGGCGGCGCGGCCTATCTCTCCGCTCGAACTGGGGCCGATGTGGTGCCCGTCTACATCGATGGCACCGGAGCGATCTTTGGCAAAGGCGCCTCGCGGCTCCGACCCGGCCGGACTCGAGTGGTCTTCGGGCGGCCGATGCGACCCGAAGAGGGTGAGAACACGCGTCGCTTCAGTGACCGGATCGAGCAGGCAGTCAACCGCCTCGCATTGGAGGCGAACGGCGACTATTGGACCGCCGCCCGCACCGCCGCCTCCGGCGCGTCGACCGGCCTCCATGGACCGACCGGTTCGTCGTGGAGGCGCGCGTGGGCGCTCACCGAATTCCGACGCCGCGGAATCGCTGGTCGGAGTGAGCGGGGCCGCGCCTGGCCGGATCTCGGGCGTCGCGGCGACTGATCCGGATCAGCAATCGCCGACCGGGATGATCAACGATCCCCCGATGAGGAAGCTTGAGTAGACCGGGTTGGTGGCGTTCGCGCGGGCGAGCGCCTCGATGGTCGTCTCATACTTCCTCGCGACCACCGTCGGGTTGTCACCGGCAACCACCTCGTGCTGCTCGAACGTGCAGTTCGCGCCAGTCGTGGCACCCCCGGTCGCGACCGCTGACGCCACCGCCTCGGGCAGGACTGCGCCCGGCGGGATGATCAACGTGCCACCAAGCAAGAAGTTCGTGTAGACCGGATTCGTCGCGTTCGCCTCGGCGAGCTGCTGAATCGAGATACTGAAGCGCTCGGCCACCCGCGACGGATTATCGCCCGAGACGATGATGTACTCGATGGGCTCCATCAACTGACCGAGCACGGTGGTCGTCGTCGGAGGCAGCGTGGTGGTCGTGGTGGTCACGAGCTCCTTCACCACGTATGAGGTGGGTTGGATCGGTGCGACCGTCGGCGAGACCGAGGCGTCATCGGTCGCGCAGCCGACTCCGAGAACGGCGAATCCGAGCACGACCGGAATCGCGAGGGCCGTCCGTCGCTTCATGCCTGCATCGTATTCGGTTCATCCCGCGAGCCGGGGGCACCGAGGATCACACCAGCGGTCGGTCGGTCGGACTGATCGGCCGCGGAAGTCGACTCTCGCCCATCAAGAACTCATCCACACCCGCCGCTGCGGCGCGACCCTCTGCAATGGCCCAGACGATGAGACTCTGACCTCGTCCCATGTCACCAGCGACGAACACGCCAGGAACTGAGCTCATATAGCGCTCGTCCCGCGCCAGGTTGCCACGCGCATCAAGGTCGACCCCAAGGCGATCCAGCCATGAACCGCGCTCTGGTCCGACGAAGCCAAGAGCGAGGAAGACGAAATCGGCGGGAATCTCTCGATCGGTTCCTTCGACCTTCTGGAAGCGTCCGTCGACGAGCTCCACCTCGTGGACCAGAAGAGCGCGCACGTTCCCCTCGCCGTCGTCGAGGAACCGCTCCGTGTTCACGGAGTAGACCCGCTCTCCTCCCTCAGCATGGGCTGAGGTCACCTTGTAGACCATCGCATACTGCGGCCAAGGATTCGAGGAGGCGCGCTCCTCCGGCGGTCGGGGCATGATCTCGAGTTGCGTCACCGAAGCGGCTCCTTGGCGGTGCGCTGTGCCCAGACAATCGGCGCCCGTGTCGCCCCCGCCGATGATCACGACGTGACGTCCACCGACGTCGATCGGCGAGGTATCCATATCGCCGAGCTGCACCCGGTTCGCGAACGGCAGGTACTCCATCGCCTGGTGGATGTTGGCGAGGTCCCGTCCGGGAACATCGAGGTCGCGCCAGGCGGTCGCGCCGCAGGCGAGGACGACCGCGTCGTTGCTCGCCGTGAGGACGTCGATGTCGATGTTCTCCCCAACGACGGCCCCAGTTCTGAACTCGGTGCCCTCGGCGACCATCTGCTCGAGACGGCGGTCGATGTGGCGCTTCTCCATTTTGAACTCAGGAATGCCGTACCTCAGTAGCCCGCCGATTCGATCGGAGCGCTCGAGCACCACCACTTCGTGCCCGGCGCGAGTGAGTTGTTGTGCGGCCGCGAGGCCAGCCGGTCCAGAGCCGATAACCGCGACGCGCTTGCCGGTGCGAACCGACGGGATTTGCGGGGTGACCCACCCCTGCTCGAAAGCGTGATCGATGATCTCGACCTCGACCTGCTTGATCGCCACCGGAGGCTGGTTGATGCCGAGCACGCACGCGGACTCACACGGCGCCGGACAGAGCCGTCCCGTGAACTCAGGAAAGTTGTTCGTGGCGTGGAGCCGATCGAGAGCGGCCCGCCAGTGCTCGCGGTAGACGAGGTCGTTCCAGTCGGGGATGAGATTGCCGAGCGGGCAACCGTTGTTGCAGAACGGGATACCGCAATCCATGCAGCGTCCCGCTTGGAGCCGAAGCTCATCGGCCGGAAAGTCCTCGTAGACCTCCCTCCAGTCACGGAGGCGAACCGGCACCGGTCGCATCTCGGGAAGCGTTCGCTCCCACTTCAGGAATCCAGTCGGCTCACCCACGTGAAGCCTCCATCACCCGATCGAGGGTCGCGCGCTCATCAAGCCCATCGCGCCCCGCCTGCTCCATGACATCGAGGACTCTCCGGTAGTCGGTCGGCATGACCTTGCGGAAGCGACCTGACTCGACTGACCACGAGGCCAGCACCCGCCGTCCCATCTCGGACCCGGTGTGCTCGACATGTAGCTCGACGAGGTCATGGACGAACGACGTGTCGTCGTCGTCCAACTTCTCGATCTGCACCATCTCAGGATTGACGCGCCGGTCGAACGATCCGTCCGGGTCGAACACGTAGGCGATTCCGCCCGACATACCGGCCCCGAAGTTCCGCCCCGTCGGGCCGAGCACCACGACACGGCCACCGGTCATGTACTCGCAACCGTGGTCGCCAATGCCCTCGACCACCGCGACCGCTCCCGAGTTACGCACGCAGAAGCGCTCGCCCACCCGGCCCCGGATGAACATCTCACCCGAGGTTGCGCCGTATCCGATCACGTTTCCGGCGATCACCTGCTCTTCAGCCACGAACGGCGAGGTGCGAGGCGGCCGGATCACCAGACGTCCACCGGACAGACCCTTACCGACGTAGTCATTGGCGTCGCCCTCGAGGGTCAACGTGATGCCCTTCGGCACAAACGCGCCGAAGCTCTGGCCGGCGGACCCCTCGAAGTCGATGTGGATCGTGTCGTCGGGAAGGCCTTCACCCTTCCACGCTTTGGTGACCTCGTGCCCAAGGAGCGTGCCGACCGTGCGGTTCACGTTACGGATCGGACGACTGATCGTGACGGGTACGCCTTCGGCGATGGCGCCTCGCGCCTCGGCGATCAACTCGGCGTCGAGCGCCTCGTCGAGTCCGTGCTCCTGACCACGGGTGCAGTAGAGCGCCTGGTCGTAGTGGTTGTCCGCCGGGGCAAGGATCGGCGAAATGTCGAGGCCCGACGCCTTCCAGTGATCCACCGCCGGACGCGTATCGAGCGCCTCGACCCGTCCGATCATCTCGTCCATCGTCCGGAAACCGAGTTGAGCCATCAGCTCCCGCACCTCCTCAGCGATGAACTCGAAGAAGTTGACGACGAACTCGGGACGTCCCGAGAAGCGGCTGCGCAGCTCGGGGTTTTGGGTGGCGATGCCAACCGGACAGGTGTCAAGGTGGCAGACGCGCATCATCACGCATCCCGACACCACGAGCGGGGCGGTGGCGAAGCCGAACTCCTCAGCGCCGAGCAGCGCCGCGATCACCACATCGCGGCCTGTCTTCAACTGACCATCGGTCTGCACCACGATCCGATCGCGGAGCCCGTTCATGACGAGGGTCTGTTGGGTCTCGGCCAGTCCGAGCTCCCACGGCCCTCCGGCGTGCTTCAAGGAGGTCAGCGGGGAGGCTCCGGTGCCGCCGTCGTGACCGCTGATCAGCACCACATCGGCCTTAGCCTTCGACACGCCCGCCGCCACCGTGCCGACGCCCATCTCGGCGACGAGTTTCACGTGGACCCGGGCCGCCGGGTTCGCGTTCTTCAGGTCGTGGATCAGTTGTTTCAGATCCTCGATGGAGTAGATGTCATGGTGCGGCGGAGGGCTAATGAGTCCGACCCCCGGAGTCGAGTGCCGAGTGCGCGCGATCCACGGGTACACCTTGTGTCCGGGCAACTGACCGCCCTCTCCGGGCTTGGCACCTTGCGCCATCTTGATCTGGATGTCGTCGGAGTTGGTGAGGTACTCCGCGGTCACCCCAAACCGGCCTGAGGCGACCTGCTTGATCGATGACCGGCGCGTCGGGTCGTGGAGGCGGTCGGCGTCCTCGCCGCCTTCACCGGTATTCGACTTCGCGCCGATGGAGTTCATCGCGACGGCGAGCGTCTCGTGCGCCTCAGCGGAGATCGACCCATAGGACATCGCTCCAGTCGAAAAGCGCTTCAAGATCTCCGCGGCCGGCTCGACCTCCTCGATCGGCACCGGGGTTCGATCGTCGGCGAAGCGCATGAGGCCGCGCAGCGTCGCGAGGCGATCGGACTGCTCGTCGACGAGCGCGGTGTACTGCTTGAAGATGTCGTAGCGCTTCGCGCGCGTGGCGTGCTGCAAGCGGAAGACGGTCTCAGGGTTGAACAGATGATGCTCACCCTCCCGGCGCCATTGGTACTCGCCGCCGAGCTCGAGGCGTCGATGCGCGCGCTCCTCGGGCCGCTGTGGATTTGCCACCGCGTGACGCATCTCGACAGCCTTGGCGATCTGGTCGAGCCCAATTCCACCGAGTCGGCTCACCGTGCCGGTGAAATGGCGTTCGACGAGGTCGTCGGCGAGGCCGATCGCTTCGAAGATCTGCGCCCCCGTGTACGAGGCGACAGTGGAGACGCCCATCTTCGACATGACCTTCAGCACGCCCTTGCCGCAGGCCTTGATGTAGTTGCGCACCGCTGCGCGCGGGTCAATCCCGCCCAGACCGTGCAACCCCTCGGCGATCATGTCCTCGATCGATTCGAAGGCGAGGTACGGGTTGATCGCTCCCGCCCCGAAACCGATGAGAAGCGCCATGTGGTGCACCTCACGGGCGTCACCGGCCTCCACCACCAAGCCGACCATCGTGCGCTGACGGGTGCGCACCAGGTGGTGGTGCACGGCGGACGTGAGCAAGAGCGACGGAATCGGGGCTCTCGCGATATCGGCGTTGCGGTCCGAGAGCACGAGGACGCGCGCTCCAGCGTCGATCGCCTCGCCGACCTCGGCGAAGATCTCCTCAAGGCGCCGTCCGAGGGCCTCCCCTCCACCGCTGACGTCGTAGAGCCCACTGACGACGTGAGCCCGCAGACCGGGCCGATCACCGTCATCATCGGCGTGGATGATCTTGGCCAGTTCGTCGTTATCGATGATCGGGAACGGCAGCGCGAGTTGCCGACACGAATCGGGGCCCGGCTCAAGGAGGTTCGACTCGGGTCCGATCGTCGCCGAGACCGCGGTGACGACTTCCTCGCGGATCGCGTCGAGCGGCGGGTTCGTGACCTGAGCGAACAACTGCTTGAAGTAGTCGAAGATCAGGCGGGGACGCTCGGACAGCACGGCGAGCGGCGTGTCGGTCCCCATCGAGCCGAGGGGCTCCGATCCCGCAACGGCCATCGGCGCAAGGATCAGCTTCAACTCCTCGTGGCTGTAGCCGAACATCTGCTGGCGTCGGAGCACACTCTCATGACTGAAGACGACGTGCTCGCGTTCGGGTAGGTCCTCCAACTCGACCAGCCCATCGGTGAGCCAGGCACGGTAGGGGTGCTCAGCGGCGAGTTCGGACTTGATCTCCTCGTCGTCGACGATCCGTCCACGCCGGGTATCGATGAGGAACATCTTCCCGGGCTGGAGTCGGCCCTTCGTGACCACCTTGGCCGGGTCGATATCGATCACACCCACTTCGGAGGCCATGACGACCAGATCGTCGTCGGTGACCCAGTAGCGGCTCGGCCGAAGACCGTTGCGGTCGAGCACCGCGCCGATCACCTCGCCATCGGTGAAGGTGACACTCGCTGGCCCATCCCACGGCTCCATGAGCGATGAATGGAAGCGGTAGAAGTCACGACGCTCCGGATCCATCGCCTCGTTGTTCTCCCAGGCCTCCGGGATCATCATCAGTACCGCGTGATGAAGGGGCCTTCCGGCGAGATGCAAGAGTTCGAGGACCTCGTCGAAGCGCGCGGTGTCACTAGCTCCCGGGGTGCAGATCGGGAAGGCGCGCTCGAGATTCGGCAAGTTGTCCGAGGAGGCCATGGCCTCGCGGGCGCGCATCCAGTTCTGATTGCCTTGGACGGTGTTGATCTCGCCGTTATGGGCCACGTACCGGTACGGATGAGCGAGCGGCCAAGAGGGGAAGGTGTTGGTCGAGAACCTCGAGTGCACCAGCAACAGCGCGCTCTCGATCCGCTCGTCGGTGAGGTCGGGGTAGAACGCGCTCAACTGCGGCGTAGTGAGCATTCCCTTGTAGACGAGGGTTCGCGACGACAGCGACGGGAAGTAGGTCGCGACTTCTCCGACGAGCTCGTGCTCCACCCGCTTGCGAGCGATGAACGCCAAACGGTCGATCTCGATACCGCGCCGGCCGTCACCTGGGGCCACCACCAGATGCTCGAACCGCGGCATCGCGGCGCGAGCGGTAGCCCCGAGCGAACTTGGATCGGTCGGAACCTCTCGCCACGCGACCACGTTGAGGCCCTCGGACTCCATGATCCGGCCGATCTCGTCCCGCGCGCGAGTCGCCGCGTCAGCGTCGGCGGGAAGGAACGCCATGCCGACGGCGTACTCACCAGCCGGGGGGAGGTGGTCGCCGATCACTCCTCGGAGGAGTCGGTCGGGAACCTGAATGAGGATGCCCGCCCCGTCTCCGGTGTCGGGCTCGGCTCCTGTGGCCCCTCGATGCTCAAGGTTCGTGAGCGCTCGAAGACCCGTGAGCACCAGTTCATGGCTAGCTCGTCCCTTGATATCCGCGACGAAGGACACCCCGCACGAGTCGTGCTCAAACCGTGGGTCGTACAGGCCGCGACGGGCTGAAGTGGCTCGATCGGGTCGGGTCGTCATGAAGCGCTCCAGGTAGGGGGATGGCGCTGGGACGACGTTGGCCCAGAAAGAAAACTCTACTCGCGCAGTGCGCAATGGCCACCGCGGAGGTGCGAAGAGGTCAGTCGCTGAAGACTGGTGATCGCGACTCGAGATTGGCCGTGATGGCCTCGACCTGATTCGGTCGGCCGATGAGGGCGGCGATCTCGCGGCGCTCGGCCGCGAACTGCTCGGCGAAACCGGCGTGAGCCGTTGTGGTGAGCAGCCGCTTCGCCGCGCGCACCGCCTCGGGATTCCGAGCGGCGATCTCAGCGGCAAGCCCCATCGCATCGGCGAACGGGTCATCGCTGAGGCGAGTCACGAGTCCGAGTCGGTGCCCCTCCTCGGCATCGAAGATTCGACCGGTGAAGGTCAACTCTCGGGCGATATCTGGCCGCACGAGACGGTCGAGCATGAGTGTCCCGGTCATGTCGGGGATGATCCCCCAATGGATCTCGCGAACCGACAGCTGGGTGGCGGGATGGGCGATGCGGATATCGGCACCGAGGGCGATCTGGAGCCCCCCACCGAGCGCGTGACCGTGTATGGCCGCCACCACCGGAACGTCGAGCTCCTGCCACACCCAACAGACCTGCTGGCCGAGGTGAGTGAGCCCCGAGTCGGTGAGGCGCCCGGGCGAGCCTTCGGAGCCGGCTTCCTCCATCCCACCGTCGAGCATCGCTGAAAACCCAGAGAAGTCGAGTCCAGCGCAGAACGAGGCACCGGCTCCCGTGAGGACCACCACCCGAGCGTCGGGTCGCGCCTTCAGTTGCTCACCAACGGCCGCGATGGCCAAGAACTGCCGACCGTCGAGCGCGTTGCGCTTGTCGGACCGCTCAAAGCGAACGACAGCGACCCCTGACTCGATGCGAAGGGAGACGCGTTCAGGATCACTCGTCTCGATCTCGTTGCTCATGACGCAAGTGTGACAGACCAACCCGAGTTCCCACCGACCGTGACCCTGGCGGTTCGATCTGCGAGGCTCAGCTCATGAACGTGACTCGAGACCACTCCGACGATTCCGCCGCGATGCTTGGACTGAGCGCCGATGAGGTGCTCACGACGACACGCAGCGTCCGAAAGCGGCTCGACTTCGATCGATCGGTGCCGCGCAGCACCGTTCTCGAGGCGCTCGACATCGCGCTTCAGGCCCCCACCGGCTCGAATCGTCAGGGCTGGCAGTGGGTGTTCATCGAGGATCAAGCGAAGAAAGATGAACTCGCGCGGATCTACGCGGAGAACTTCGCGCTGTACCGGAATCTGCCGCGACCGCACTACGCCGATGGTGACCCGAGAGCGATGGCCGCCGACCGGGTCGTCGATTCAGCCCAGTACCTCGCCGACAACTTCGCGCGCTCGCCGCTGCTCATGATCCCTTGCATCGAGGGAAAGCCCGAGACATCGGGGTCGTCGGCGGCGTTCTGGGGCTCGTTGCTTCCCGCCGTGTGGAGTTTCATGCTCGCGCTCCGCGAGCGATCGATGGGGTCGGCCTGGACCACACTCCACCTCATCAACGGCGGGGAGGAGCAGGCAGCTGAGCTGCTCGGCATCCCCTTCGACCGATACAGCCAAGGTGGACTCTTCCCGATCGCCTACACGGTGGGCACCGATTTCCGGCCCGCCTCACGACTACCGGCGAGCGACCTGACCCACTGGAACACCTGGGGCGACGCGGGGGCCTGAACGCGCCACGACGACCCGCTCGCCCCGGCGGGTGCCTTCGTATAGTGGGCCCATGGCCGTCAGCTCCTCCACCCCCGTCGAACTCGTCGAGCGCGTCTACGCGAGCCTTCCCGAGCGAGTAGCGATCGCCTCTCGGCGATTGGGTCGCCCGTTGACCCTCGCTGAGAAGATCCTCGTCAACCATCTCGCCGATCCCGAGGGCCAAGAGTTGGAGCGCGGAGCCTCCTACGCCGACTTCCATCCCGACCGGGTCGCCATGCAGGACGCGACCGCCCAGATGGCCCTCCTGCAGTTCATGACCGCTGGGCTTCCCGAGGCCGCGGTGCCGTCGACGGTCCACTGCGATCACCTCATTCAGGCCAAGGTCGGGGCCTCCATCGACCTCGGAGTCGCCGTCGATACCAACCGCGAGGTGTACGACTTCCTTCGTAGCGTCTCCGCGAAATACGGCCTCGGATTCTGGGGTCCAGGTTCGGGCATCATCCACCAGGTCGTCCTCGAGAACTACGCCTTCCCGGGCGGCATGATGATCGGTACCGACAGCCACACCCCGAACGCCGGCGGTCTCGGAATGGTCGCCATCGGCGTCGGCGGGGCCGACGCGGTCGATGTCATGACCGGGTTCCCATGGAACGTCCGCTGGCCGAAGGTGATCGGCGTCAGGCTGACCGGCACGCTGAGCGGTTGGTCATCGCCGAAAGACGTGATCCTCGAAGTGGCCCGCCGCCTCACCGTTGAGGGAGGCACCGGCGCGATCGTCGAGTACCACGGCCCCGGAGCGGACTCGATCTCAGCCACCGGCAAGGCGACGATTTGCAACATGGGCGCGGAGATCGGCGCCACCACCTCGCTCTTCGGTTACGACGCCCACATGGCCGCTTACCTGCGCGCTACTAGCCGGAGTGGCATCGCCGACGCGGCAGACGCCGTCGCTGAGCATCTGCGCCCCGACGAGGGCGCCCACTACGACGAGATCATCGAGATCGATCTCGATTCACTCCGGCCACTGATCAATGGCCCTCACTCGCCCGATCGCGCGCACCGCGTCGGCGGCGAAGGTGTCGGCGCGGCCGCGGCCGAGAACGACTGGCCCCTCGAGGTGTCGGCAGCGCTCATCGGCTCGTGCACCAACTCCTCCTACGAGGACCTCACTCGCGCGGCGGCCATCGCTCGCCAAGCGGCAGCCCACGGTCTCACGGCTCAAACCGAGTTGCTCATCACCCCGGGATCCGAGCAGACCCGGGCGACGATCGAGCGCGACGGCATCCTCGCCGACCTCGAAGCCGTCGGAGCGACGGTGCTCGCCAACGCCTGCGGACCGTGCATCGGTCAATGGAGCCGCCCCGAGTCGACCACGGACAAGCCGAACACGATCGTCAACTCGTTCAACCGCAACTTCCCGAAGCGCAACGACGGATCGCCGAACACGCTCTCGTTCGTCACCTCGCCCGACACGGTGATGGCGATCGCCCTCTCCGGCCGGCTCGACTTCGATCCGGTGACCGACACGATCACCGCCCCAGACGGCACCGAGGTGCGGCTCGACGCGCCGATCGGCGAGGTGCTGCCCTCCGCTGGATACGACCCCGGCGAGGACACGTTCACCCCTCCCCCGGCTGATCGCAGTTCGGTATCGGTCGAGGTCGCACCCACGAGTGATCGACTGCAACTCCTCGAGCCCTTCCCCGCTTGGGATGGCAACGACTACGAAGCACTCCCCGTGTTGATGAAGGCGCGCGGTAAGTGCACGACCGACCACATCTCGGCCGCTGGCCCATGGCTCAAGTACCGAGGGCATCTCGAGAACATCTCGGGCAACCTGTTTGCCGGTGCGGTCAACGACTTCGATGGCGAGGTCGGCATCGGGCTTGACATCACCGACGATGGCCGTCGGCCGTATCCCGAGATCGCCCGTCGCTACCACGAAGCCGGCATCCGTTGGGTCGCGATCGGCGACCGCAACTACGGCGAGGGCTCGTCGAGGGAGCACGCCGCGATGGAGCCGCGCTTCCGAAATGGCGTCGTCGTGCTCGCCCGATCGTTCGCACGCATCCATGAGACCAACCTGAAGAAGCAGGGCATGGTGCCGCTGACCTTTGTCGATCCGGACACTTACGACCGGATCGGTGAGCGTGACCGGATCAGCGTCCTCAACCTCCCGCCGGTCCCCGGCCAAGAGGTCACCTGCCGGATCGAGCGCCCCGATGGCTCCTCCGAGGAGTTCCAGGCGTCGCACACCTTCAGCCCCGAGCAGGTGGAGTGGTTCGTCGCCGGCTCGGCCCTGAACATCGTGCGGGAACGGGTCTCCTCGGGTGGAGCCTGACGACCTGCTTCGCGCCACCGGCGCTTCGCGAACCTTCACGGAGCGCCGTGTCTCCGACGCTGAGATCCACGCCATCCTCGATGACGCGCGCTTCGCCCCCTCGGGCGGTAATCGGCAGCCGTGGCGTGTGGTGTCCTTGCGCGATCCGTCGATCCGCTCGACGGTGGTCGACGCGACCCGGTCGGTCTGGGATGACTACGTCGCGATCACCGAGGACGGGCGGGTGCCCTTCAACGTGGTCGACGGAGAGCCTCCACACGATGTGCAGGTCGGGCGTCCAAACCCACTGATCGATGGGATCGAACGCGTGCCCGTGGTCCTAGCGGTCGCCGCGAACCTGCGCGAAATCGCCGCGATGGATGCCGGAGCCGAGCGCCTCCCGCTCGCCGCAGGGGCGTCGATCTACCCGTTTTGTTGGAGTATTTTGCTCGCCGCCTCTCGGAGAGGACTCGGCGGTGTGCTCACCACCTTCGTCACTCGGGTCGAGGGGTCCGTTGCCGAGGTGCTTGGCCTCCCCGAGCACCATGCGTTGGCCGCGCTGATCTTCATAGGGGAGCCAGAACGGCGAGTGTCGAAGTTGAGCCGTCGACCCGTGTCGTCGTTCGCCACCATCGATCGCTTCGACGGGTCGCCGCTCGACGACGATCACGGCTCACTGCTCGCCTGAACAGCCCGCGGGAAACGGGAAACGCCCCGATGGGGGATCGGGGCGTCTCAACCTGGAAGTCAGCGGCGAACCGCCGCTTCCCCGAGCGGTACATGGGGGGTGTACTCGCGTCGTCTTGCTTGTGAAAGTATGCACGTGTGGTCGTGCATCACGCAAGTTGAACCTGACGATAGCCGGTATCGTTTTTTGAGATGGATCTCCGGCAGCTCTCCGCCCTCGTGGCGATCGCCGATCACGGCAGTTTCTCGGCCGCTGCCCGCGCCCTCTTCACCGTCCAGTCGAACGTATCGGGGCATATCGGAAAACTCGAGCGCGAACTCGGTGTCACCTTGATCGACCGGTCTGCGGGACGTCTCACCGATGAAGGCGAGCGTGTGCTCGAACGGGCTCGACGCATCCTCAACGAACTTGACGACATCGCATCGGACATTGCTTCCCTCGACTCGGAGGTTTCCGGGGAGGCTCGTGTCGGCATGATCGGAACGGCAGCCGAATGGCTCGCGCCCGGCGTCATGGAGGAAATGGCACGCCTTCATCCGATGGTGCACACCGTCCTCAGCGAGGGCAGCACTTCCGCCCTCGTCCCGAACGTCCTGACCAGCCTCCTCAACGCTGCGGTCATCCACCTTCCGATCGAGGAGCCCGACCTCACCGCAGAAGCACTCTTCTCGGAGGAGCTTCTCCTGCTCGTACCCCGCGGCCACCGTCTGCATCGAGCCACCGGGGTCGCTCTCGGCGACCTCCGAGACACACCGCTCTTGCTACCTCCGAAGGGCGCGGCGCTCCGGCGAATCATCGATCGGGCGGCTGCGACGAGCGGAACGATGCTGCGAGCGGCCGCCGAAATCGATGGGGTGCGACTCCTCACCACACTCGCCCTCGCCGGACACGGTCCGGCGATCGTCCCCGCGACCGCCGCGCGCGACCTCGGCGAGGGAATCGACCGCATCAGCGTCGAGGGCCTCCCCCGCCGCGTCGTCGCATGGGCGCATCGCCGGCGACCCAACCCGAGCGCTGCCACGAACGCCGTCCACTCTGCCCTACGCATCGTCGTCGCGGCCCATGCGGCCGACCAACCCGGGATCCACCTCGAAAGCGGCGCTGACGGGCACACGTCGGCCAACTGTTGAGGCTCTAGTCTCAGGCGGTGCCCGAGATCCCGGAGGATTCGACGACCGGAACTTCCGTTCCCGATGTCGACCTCGCCGCCGGTGTTCCCGGTCCAGTCCGGGCGGTCATCAGACATCTCCACGGCCGACGGGTCGTCTGGGTCGAGTTCGAGGCGAGCGAGACAGCACCGCCTCTCAGGTCGCCAATGACAGATGTCATGCTCGCTGGCGCCGAGGCAGCGCTCGCCGAACGCCTCCCCTTCGTGATCGTGGTCAACAGCGCGGGCGCTGACATCGCCGAGGGAATCGCCCCACTTCACGGCTGGGGACGCGTGGCCCGCGTGCTGACCCGCTGCTCCGGGGTCGTACCCACCTTCGCGATCGTTGACGGACCTGCGGTATCGGGCCCCGCGCTCATCCTGGGCCTGGTCGACTTCACCGTGATGACCGAGCGCTCCTATGCGTTCGTGAATGGCCCGCTCATGGTCCGGCAGTTCACCGGAGTCGATGTCACCAAAGACGAACTCGGAAGCGCCGGGGCCCTCGATCGGCACGCCGGGCTCCCCTCCGCAGTCGTTCACGATCGGGAAGCGGGGGCCGCGATGGTGAGCGAGATCCTGAGCTATCTGCCCGACCACTGTGACCGCGAACCCGACCGTTGGCCGGTGGTCGACCCTCCCGACCGACTGTGCGCGGAGGCCGGAGAGCTCATCCCCGAATCCTCGACCGGCAGCTACGACGTTCGCGAGGTGATCGAGGCCGTCGTCGACGCGGACTCCCTGCTCGAGGTCCGCGGCCGTTGGGCGGCCAACATCGTGACCGCGTTCGCCACCGTCGCTGGTCGCCCCGTCGGGGTGGTCGCCAACCAGCCGCTCGCCCTCGCCGGGACCCTCGACATCCCTGCCTCGCAGAAGGCAGCGAGATTCGTGGCGACCTGTGATGCGTTCAACCTCCCGATCATCACGCTCGTCGATACCCCGGGCTTCTACCCCGGAAAGGATCTCGAGTGGAAGGGCATGATCCGCCACGGAGCGCAACTCGTCTTCGCCTATGGCCGAGCGACCGTGCCGCGTATCTGCGTCATCCTTCGCAAGAGCTACGGCGGGGCCTACATCGTCATGGATTCCAAGCGGATGGGCAACGACATCTGCCTCGCATGGCCATGGGCCGAACTTGCCGTGATGGGGGCTGGCCAGGCGGCCGCGATCCTGCAACGGCGGGCTTCAGATGAGGAGCGGGCCGCGTTCGAGGCCGACTACTCCGAACGGCTCCTCAATCCGTGGACCGCAGCCGAGCGTGGCTACGTGGATGCCGTCATCGACCCGGCTGACACTCGTCGCGAGGTCGCGGCCGCCCTCGACATGCTGGCTGACAAGCGCGAGCAACTCGTCCGGCGTCGCCACGGCAACACCCCCCTCTGACCCCGCAGGGCGACTGCCCGAGCGTCTTCGGTCCCCGTTGGAGCCCCAACGGGCTCGGCACTAGGTTTGCGCTGCGGGGAGAAAGCCCTGCACCCCCTCGACACCAAGGAAGCCCCCGTGCCAGAGACCATCACCATCACCGACGACCGCACCGGCAAGACCGTGACCGTGCCGATCGAGGGAGGTGTGTTCCCGGCCAGCGCGATTCGCGAACTCGACTCCTCGCTGTTCGTCTACGACCCCGCCTACATGCAAACGGCATCGTGCCGCTCCGCGATCACCTACCTCGACGGTGGAGCCGGGATCCTCCGCTACCGCGGCTACCCGATCGAGCAGCTCGCTGAGCACTCCACCTTCCTCGAGGTCGCCTATCTCCTGCTTCACGGCGACCTCCCGACGAGCGAGCAACTCGCCACGTGGACGCACGACGTCACGCACCACACCTTCATCCACGAGAACATGCGCAAACGCTTCGTGGACGGCTTCCACTACGACGCGCATCCAATGGGCATGTTCGTCTCGGCGGTGGCTGCTCTCGGCACCTTCTACGACGGCGCGAAGGACGTACACGACGAGGAGTCCTGCCGCAAGCAGGTGCTCCGCCTCATCGCTAAGACCCCGACGATCGCCGCGATGTGCTACCGCTTCTCAGTCGGCCTCCCCTTCAACTACCCCGACAACGATCTGTCGTTCCCGGCCAACTTCTTGTCCATGATGTGGAAGGTCGGAGCTGACTACCACGTTGATCCGGTGCTCGAACGAGCGATGGACATTCTCTTCATCCTCCACGCCGACCATGAGCAGAACTGCGGCACTACTGCGATGCGCGTGGTCGGTTCCAGCCACGCTGACCCCTACTCCTCGGCTGCCGCGGCCGCGAGCGCTCTCTACGGCCCCCTCCACGGCGGGGCGAACGAGGCCGTCGTGCGCATGCTGAACGAGATCGGCTCGATCGATCAGGTGCCCGCGTTCATCGACGCGGTGAAGGCCGGCGAGGGCCGGCTCATGGGGTTCGGACACCGCGTCTACAAGAACTACGACCCACGCGCGACCATCATCAAGAAGACGGCCTACGACGTCTTCGAAGTGACCGGCAAGAACCCACTCCTCGACATCGCGCTGAAGCTCGAAGAGGTGGCGCTCGGCGATCCGTATTTCGTCGACCGCAAGCTCTACCCGAACGTCGACTTCTACTCGGGGCTGATCTACCAGGCGATGGGCTTCCCCGTTGACATGTTCACCGTGCTCTTCGCGATCCCCCGCACCGCTGGCTGGCTCGCTCACTGGCAGGAGCTGCTCGCTGACGGCGACCAGCGGATCTCCCGCCCCCGACAGTGGTACGTCGGGCCGGAGGAGCGTGACTACACCCCGATGTCGGCTCGCTCCTGAGCCGTGGACTTCGCCTGGTCCCCTGAGCAGAAGGAGCTCCGGAAACAGGCGCGCGCGGTCGCGGTGGCGGCAGTTTCCGAGCACGGCTGGCATCTCGATTCCTGGATCAACGGTTACTCCAAGGAATTCGCCCGCACCATGGGCGAACTCGGCTGGATCGGCCTGACTTGGCCTGAGGAGTTCGGCGGAGGAGGACGTCCGGCGATCGATCGACTGATCATCGGCGAGGAACTGATTGCCGCCGGTGCCCCGATCGCCGCGATGTGGTTCGCCGACCGTCAGATGGGTCCCGCGCTGATCACCCACGGTCGACCCGACCAGCAAGAGGAGTTCCTGCCGGGCATCCTGTCGGGCGAGACGACGTGGTGCATCGGCATGTCGGAGCCGAACGCAGGCAGCGATCTGGCGTCACTGAAGACGAACGCCGTACTCGACGGCGATGACTACGTGATCAACGGCCAGAAGATCTGGACCAGTTTCGGCGCCGTCGCCGACTACTGCTACCTCATCTGCCGCACGTCGTCCGATGGGCCTCCCCATCAGGGCATCAGCGAGATCATCGTGCCAATGGATACCCCGGGCATCGAGGTCCGGCCGATCAAGGACATGACGACCAACCGGCACTTCGCCGAGGTGTTCTATACCGATGTGCGGGTTCCCGCCGCCAACTTGGTTGGCGTCGAGGGCAACGCCTTCAAGCAGACGATGCGTCAGCTCGAGCATGAGCGCGGCGGTATCGATCGACTCGTCTCCAACCGCGCGATCTACGAGCTGGCTCTCGCCCGAGCCGACCGCGATGATCCGAGGGTGCGCCAGCGGATCGCGCGCCTCGAGAGCGACTATCGGATCGGGAGGATCCTCGTGACCCGAGAGGTGCTCGGCCAGGCCCCTCCGGGCTTCTCGGCGGCCACGAAGTGCTTCTGCACCGAACACGAGTGGCGGGTCGCGGAGTTCGTCGCGGCCGTCTTCGGTGCCGAGACGATGATCTGGGACGACGTCACCAGAGGCGTGGTGTACGCGCCGGGCTACACGATCATGGGCGGCACGAGCGACGTGATGAGGAACATCCTCGGAGAGCGCGTCCTCGGCCTCCCGCGCGAGCCACGCTGAGCGAGTTGCTCAGTCGATCAGCGCGCGAAGTTGCTCGACGATCGCGACCGGGTCGGGCCCGATCGGCATGACCTGGAGATGGGTGACGCCCGCCTCGCGGTAGGCCGCGATGCGCTCCTTCACGAAACCGGTCGGCCCCACCAAATTGGTACCGGCCAGCATCTCACGGGGCACAGCCGCGGCAGCCTCGGCCTTCTTGCCGTCAAGGTAGAGGTCTTGGATCTCACGGGCCTCGTCGACGTAGCCGTAGCGCTGGCAGATCGTGTTGTAGAAGTTCTTGTCACGAGCTCCCATCCCACCGACGTAGAGCGCCACGCTCGGACGGGCGAAGTCGAGGATGCCATCGGCGCCGGCATCGGCGTACTCATCACCGATGGCGACCATGCCGCCGGCCGAGATCTCGAGAGGACCAAGGCCCGGGTCGCGCTCGGCGAGACCGGCTCGGAGATCGTCGCCCCACACCGAGTCGAACCGCTCGGGGTCGAAGAAGATCGGGAGCCATCCATTCGCGAGGCGCGCCGTCGCCTTCACCGACAGCCCCATCAGCGAGGCCCAATAGATCGGGATCTCCTCACGGACCGGGTGGTTGATGAGCTTGAGCGGTTTGGCCAGACCGGTGCCCTGTCCCGCCGGTAGCGGCACCGATACGGCGTCGCCCTCGAATTCGACGCGCTCCCGCCGCCACACCATGCGGCAGATCTCGATGTAGTCGCGGATTCGGGGCATCGGCTTTTCGTACGGCACACCGTGAAAGCCCTCGATGACCTGCGGTCCGGAGGCGCCGAGCCCAAGCGTGAAACGTCCCCCGCTGACGTAGTCGAGGCCGGCTGCGGTCTGCGCGATACAACTCGCCGTTCGGGAGTAGACGTTGAGAATTCCGGCGCCGATACCGATGGTCGAAGTGCTGGCGGCGAGATAGCCCATCAAACTCACCGCGTCGAAGCTGTACGCCTCGGGCACCCACACGAGATCGAGGCCCGCCGACTCGAGCGCCTGGACCTGCTTCACATCGGCATGGAAATCGCCCGAGTAGTTGATCATCATCGACAGCTTCATGCGGTCGACTCTAAGTGGTGCGGGGGCTCGGCGCCCGACCGGGCCTCAGCGGCGCGGCGGACGCGGCACGAAGGCGCTCGTCATGCGCACATACTCCTCGTAGTCGGGCTTTCGCTTTCGGAGCGAGCGCTCCAGCAGAGCCACTCCCGACACCCGGACCAGCAGGATATTCATCACCAACGGGCCGAGGAGCGCCCACCAAGTGCCCGAGACCGACAGGCCGACAAGTCCAATCCCCCACCACACGCAAGCGTCCCCGAAGTAGTTGGGATGCCGGGTGTAACGCCAGAGCCCGGTCCGCATCACTTGGCCAGCGTTCGCCGGGTCGGCCTTGAAACGGGTGAGTTGCAGGTCGCCGATCACCTCGAAGCAGAGACCGAGTAGATACAGCCCGAGGCCGGCGACCACCAGCGCTGTCGAGAGGACGCCATCCACGGCAGCACCCACATGGGACATCTGGACCGGCAGCGACACGACCCACATCAAGACCCCCTGAAGGCCGAATACGGTCCCCAGGCTGATGAGCCAGAACCGCTCACCCCAGTGACGCCGCATCGCGACGTAGCGGTAGTCCTCTCCTTTGCCGTGGTTTCGCCAGAACAGATAGATGCCGAGCCGAAGTCCCCACAGCGTGATCATCGCGACCATGAGCGACGCCGCACCCGCCGCGCCATCGGCGCGCAGAGCACTCACCCAGGCGACGACCACGAATCCGAGACCCCAGGTGATATCGACGATCGAGGCGTTCCTGAGAGCGAGGCTGACCAGCCACGTACCAACCATGAGCGCGGCGACGGCCACCGCGGCTCCACCGAGTGCACCCCCGGTCGATAAGGCGATCATCGGTTCAAGCATCGTCATCCCCCTGTCGTAGCGCACGGTCAACCTCGGAGTCCATCTCCAACCAGCGCGTATCGAGCCAGTCGGCGAACCCTGAACCCGTCGGCACTGACGCCCTGTCGTGGCGGGTGACGACGAAACGGAACGCAGGCACCCCAGAGGTGAGCACCGAGATGATTCCTCCGAAGGTGTCCATGCCCTCGAACCCCACATGCCAGGCGCTGACGAGATCGTTCGCGGGATCGGCCTCGACGAGGGCCACGCTTCCAGCGGGCCTCGGCGGCAAGAGATGCCGCAACTCGGACATACGCGCTGCCCTCTCCGGAGAGCGCTCCGCGATCCGCTCCAGTGCCCGCGCGCGCTTCGTTGGGTTCGCGCGGGTTCCCTCGGCGAAGATCACCACGACATCACGTTCGCCAAGCCCTCGCGCCAACTCTCGCAGCGCCTCCAACTCGGCGGAGTTGTCGTCTACCGCTCGCGCCAAGAAGTGATTGGGAATTCGCAGACCGACGACATCGAGGCACGGGTCCCAGAGCAACTCTCGCTTCAGCACATATCGCGGCTGCAGGCGCGCGATGGTGGCGATCGACCACGCCGACAGCAACGAATCGGCAAGGCTCGCGTGTCGCGACAGCACGATGGCGCGCCCGGTGGCCAATTGCTCGACCCCGTCCACCTCGGGGCGACGCCCCATTGCGCTTCCCATGCCCCACATCAACGCCCCTGCCCACCATGACATGAGTCGGTAGTGGAGGTCACCGTCGCGAGCCCGACCCGCCAGCCACATCCCGAAGGCTGAGACGACACCGATCATTTCGATCCAGCACCACCAGACTCCGAACAGGTTGAGGCGAACGAGGGGAAGGCGGCGCCGTCCTCTCACGAGATCGACGACGACCAACAGCGGCACGGACACCGACACGAGGGCCGTGGAGAGCGCGGTCATCACGATGAGGCCGGTGATCGAGATCGAGCGGCG
>JAFMMJ010000020.1 GCA_017859785.1 Ilumatobacteraceae bacterium | reverse complement strand
CCGGCGGTGGTGCCACCGCCCTCACCCGGCCACGACGCGTCGATCGCGGCAGCGGCCTCGGCGACGGTGATGTCACCGTTGACGAGCGAGGTGCCCTCGGTCCAGAAGGTGCCGGCGCCGACGTCGGCGGGCATCAGGTCGGAGGCGTCGAAGCGGACGATGCCGGCGCTCGCGAGAGCGTTGAGGATCGACTGCTCGAGCGGCTCGTAGACCGACAGATCCTGGCCCTGGGCTGCCGAGAGGAAGCCAGAGAGGGCCGGGCTGCCGCCCTTGAGCGCCTGCTGCGCCTGCTGGCGAGCCTCGGCGTACTCAGCCGAGGACATGTAACCGAGCAGAGCGTGGACATTCGGGTCGGCGTTGAACGCCGCGGCGAGGGTGCCGGCGCCGAGCACCGGAGCGTCACCGTTGATGTCGGGGAAGTAGAAGACGTCGACGCCCTCCGGTCCGAAGACCGTGCCCTCGGGGATGAATCCCGAGAAGAAGGAGGCCTGGCGGTGCATGTAGCAGTCGCCCTCGACCAGCGGAATACCGTTGTCACCGAAGGCGGTGGCAGCGATGGTGCCGCTAGCGGCGTAGACGTTGTCCTCGGTCCACAGATCGACGACAGCCTGCATCGACTCCATGATGCGCGGGTCGCTGAACGGGATCTCGTGCGAGACCCAGCCGTCGTAGACCTCGGCGCCATGCTGACGAAGGACCATCTCCTCGACCCAGTCGGTGTAGGTCCAGCCGGTGGCCTGACCTGACTCGATGCCGACGCAGAGGGGCTTGGTGCCCGAGCCGTCGTTGGCCATCGTGTCGACGAGGGTGAGGAAGTCGGCGAACGTCGTCGGCACTTCGTAGCCAGCCTCAGCGAAGGTGGCCGGCTTGTACCAAACGAGGGACTTCATGTCGGACTTGACGGGCACGCCGTAGGTCACGCCGTCGACCACGCCGAACACGTTCCACGCGTCCGACCAGTCGTTCTCCGCGAGAGCGAAGTCGGCGACTGGGACGACGTAGCCCGCGCGGGCGAAGTCGGCGAGCTTGCCGGGCTGCGGGAAGATCGAGATGTCGGGCGGGTTCCCACCCTCGACCTGCGTGTTGATCTCCGCTTCCCAGTCGGCGCTGCCGAGGTAGGTCACCTCAACGCCGTTGGCCTCGCCCCAGGCTCCGAGGACTTCCTGAAGGGCCCCAGCCTGCTCCTCGGAGCGCTCGGGACCGGTCACCAGGATCTCGGTCTTGCCTTCGGCAGGAGCCTCCTCCGCGGCTGCCGGCTCGTCGGCCGGCGCTTCTGCTGTGTCTCCGTCGTCATCGCCGCCGCAAGCTGCGGCCACGAGCGACAGACCCACGAGCATCGCGCCGAAGCGGCGCACTCGTGTCTTCTGCATGTGTCTCCCCCTATGGAGATTCGGGGCCGCTGAGCGACCCGTGGTTGTCAGATCGCAAGGCTAAGCCGAGATTCACTCGGTCACAAGCCGTGCGCACGGTTGCTCGGAGTGGCTCACATCTTCTGGAACCGCGATTCTCGGGCGGTTGGGCACGACTCTGAGGTGCCCGAGCCGCAGAACGTACGATCGCCGCATGGTTCATCGACCCGACGGTTCAACGGTGGTCGCCGGAGTCGACTCGTCAACCCAGAGCACGAAGGTGGAGATCCGCCGGGTGGACGACGGGTCTCTGGTTGGATCCGGGCGCGCCCCGCACCCTGCTACCACTCCGCCGGTGAGTGAACAGGATCCAGAGAGTTGGTGGTCGGCGTTCGAGGCGGCATGGGCGGAGGCGACCGCATCCAGTGTTGAACCGTCGGCCGTGTCGATCGGCGGTCAGCAGCACGGAATGGTGGTCCTTGACTCCGAACGTCACGTGGTGCGCCCCGCGAAACTCTGGAACGACACCGAGAGCGCTCCCGACGCCGGCTGGCTAGTCAAGAACGTCCCCGGCGGCGCTTCCGCTCTCGCGGCGGCCACCGGCAGCGTCCCGGTGGCCGCGTTCACGGTGACGAAGTTGTCATGGCTGCACCGCAGCGAGCCCGAGGCGTGGAAGCGCCTCGCTCATGTGCTGTTGCCGCACGACTGGCTCACGATGAAGTTGACCGGCGACCTGACGACCGATCGTGGGGACGCGTCGGGAACCGGCTATTTCGATCCGTCGGCGAATCGTTATGTCGACTCGGTGCTCACAACCGTCGATGCTGAACGCGATTGGTCGACCGTGCTCCCTCGGGTGCTCGGTCCGACGGAGGTCGCCGGTGAATGGCAGGGCCTCGTCGTTGGGCCCGGCACCGGCGACAACATGGCGGCCGCCCTCGGCATGGCGCTCGCTCCTGGCGACGTCGCGATGTCGATCGGCACCTCGGGCACCGTGTACGCGTGCACCGACCTGCCGGCTCGCGATGAGTCAGGCGCGGTGGCCGGCTTCGCCGACGCGACCGGGCGCTTCTTGCCGTTGGTGTGCACCTTGAACGGCGCGAAGGTGCTCGACGCAGCCCGACGCCTGCTCGGTGTCGATCACGAGACCTTCGATGAAATGGCGCTCTCGGTCGGGTCCGGCGGGCTCACCCTGCTGCCGTATCTGGATGGCGAGCGCACCCCGGACCGGCCGAACGCGACCGGGATGCTCGCGGGCCTTCGGAGCGACGTATCGCGCGAGCAGTTCGCTGCGGCCGTGGTCGACGGCGTCGTGTGCGGGATGATCGACGCCCTTGGGGCGCTCGTCGCCCAGGTCCCGGTCACCGGTCGACTCCTGCTCACCGGGGGTGCGGCGAGGTCGCGGGCGGTGAGGGAAGTCGTCGCGGCCATGGTCGGCTCGGCGCACGGCCTTGAGGTGGTCCATCACAAGGCCGATGAGGCTGTGGCGACCGGAGCGGCCGTGCAGGCCGCGGCGGTGCTGACCGGCGAGGAGCCGCTCGCGGTCGCCGAGCGGTGGGGGCTCGGTCGAGGCGCGGTGGTGCCACCGGCCGATGGCCATGACTCTTTGGGCGTAATCGAGCGCTACGCCGAACTCCGCGATCTCGGTCGTTGACCCCGCCCGCTGTGAGCGACACCTCCGACTGTTTTGAGATCCTCGGTCTCGACGCCGAACAAGCCGACGTAGGCGACGTCGTGCGCGCGCGCCGGCGACTCGCCGCGCAGTTCCATCCCGATCGGGGCGGAGATTCGTCGCGGATGGTCCAAATCAACGCGGCGACCGACCGGGCCCTTCAGCACATCGCGCTCCGAACGCGCGGTGGGTCTGGAACCGAGCAGTCGAGTGCTCCCTCACAAGTTCGCTACGAAGCCTCCGAGCGCGGACGGCCGCGAGGAGGGGAGCCCCCTCAGGTGGTCGACCGCCCGTCATTCACCGTCGACGTGCTCCCCGTCGATGCTTTCGAGGGCTTGCTCCTGGTCGTCGCGGAACTGGGGGAGATCGTCGATGAGGACCCCCCGTACCTACTCGAGACGCTCATCCGCGACCGGGGCGACGGTCATGGCACGTGGTGTCGGCTCGAACTCGTGCCCGATGCCGGATCGACCACGGTCTCGCTGTTCGTTGAATCCGATGGCCCCGGTGGGGCTTCCGTGACCGAGATCCGAGACGCCTGGATCGAGGGACTCAACCGGTTGGATTGGTCGTCTGGCGCTCCCGCGGTGCGGCCGCCTTCTTGAGACGGTCACGAACAGCGGAACCCAATCCGCCGTCATTCGGGGGTTGAACCACCACGATCGGCTCTGAGCGGTCCCGGTCGATCGATGTATCGGCACGACGCAGGTCGTCATACAGATGGCGTGCGGCCTCGACGGGGTCATCGGCGCGATCGATCACCAAAGCCTCGGGGTCGAGGATCTCGCGGTCCTCGCGCTCGACGAGGACGACCCCGCGCTCAGGGGCGTAGTGGGAGGGCAACATCCCGCTCGCCCGAGCAGGCCCGGTGGCCGCGACGATGCTCGAGCCGTCGACGGGTTCGAGGAGACGGTCGAGCAAGGGTGACGGCACGCCCCCTGGTCGGAGGATCTGCGGTGGATCACAGGTGAGGTCGACGATCGTGCTCTCCACACCAACCAGGCACGGACCGCCATCGAGAATCGCGTCGCGATCCGGATCGAGGATGTCCCCGAGGTCGTCGATCACATGCTGCGCCGTGGTCGGGCTCACCCGACCGAACCGGTTCGCCGATGGGGCCGCAACCGCCCCATCGAGCGTGCTCAGCACTTGGAGGGTGAGCTGGTGTTCCGGGACGCGAATCGCCACGGTGTCGCGTCCTCCGGTGACCTCACGGGGCACGGCTTCGGTGGCGGAAACGATCATCGTGAGCGGGCCCGGCCAGAGCATGGCGAGGGCCTCCGCGCGTGCATCGAGGACACCGAAGCGTCGCGCGGTCTCGACATCTGCGACGTGGAGGATGAGCGGATGACCGGTCGGTCGACCTTTCGCGGAGAAGATTCGCGCCACGGCGGCTAGATCGGTGATGTCGGCCGCAAGCCCGTAGACGGTCTCTGTTGGAATCGCGACCAAACCACCGGCCGAGAGCAGGGCCGCTGCCGTTGCCGGATCTTGGATCACCGGCACGCCCGGCAGCTCGGCCCCGTCTGCTGATTGGTTGCTCGACACGGGAGGACCTCAGGTCGGAACAGCGCCGATGAACTCGAGGGCCGCATCCACGAATCCGAAGTCGTCGGGAGTCGCGAAGTGGTCGACGTTGCGGAGCACGACCGAGCGACACTCGGGAATGGCCGCCACGAGTCGATCAGCCGGATGGACGAAGTCCCGGTCTCCAACGATGACGATCGTCGGGCATGCCACGGCGGCGAGTGCCGATTCGTCGAGGCGGATTCGCTGCGGTTGGCGGAGCACCGCGGCAAGGGCAATCGGGTCGTTGCCCGGTCGAGAGGCGTATTGAGCGAAGAGTCGCGACAGGTTGTCGTCCTCGTCGATCTCCCCGGAGACCGCTCGCGCGATCGCCGCGGTGCGGTCATCGTCGGTCTCGAAGACGTTGCGTCCGATCCCTGCCAGCACCAATCGCCGGAAGGCACCAGGGTGCTCGGTCGCCGTGCGTAGGAGGGTCAGCGCGCCCATGGAGAAGCCGACGGCGTCAACGGGTTCGTTCGGCAGGGCGTCGACCACGCGGCCGGTCAGGTCGGCGTACGCCTCCGGGTCGTGGGGTTTCGGGGCTGAGCCGTGTCCGAGCAGGTCGACCCCGATCACCGAGCGGCCAGCATCGGCGAGCAGAGCGGTGAACCCGTTGCGCTCCCAGGTGTCGGTGAAGGATCCCCCCCAACCGTGGACGCACATCACGGGGGTGATCTCGTCGACTCCCCGCTCGTCGTCCCGGCTCGGATCCACCCGGCGAGCGTAGACCCTTGACCGCACCGGGCGGTCGGGTCGCGGTGAGGCGTTAGCCTCCCGAGATCGGTGGGCGGACAACCCCGTTGACCGAGGAGTACCGATGCGGATGCTGCACCCCGATCCGGGGCACGATCTCACTTACAACGATGTCTTTATGGTGCCGAGCCTGTCCTCGGTGGGTTCCCGACTCGGCGTCGACCTGACGACCCCCGACGGCATCGGTACGACGATCCCCATCGTCGTCGCGAACATGACGGCGGTCGCGGGCCGTCGCATGGCCGAGGTGGTCGCGCGGCGCGGTGGCTTGACCGTGCTCCCACAGGACATCCCGATCGATGTGATCGCCGACGTCGTTGCCTGGGTGAAGGCGCGGCATCCGGTCTTCGAGACGCCGATCACGCTCGGTGAGCACGACACGATCGGTGAGGCGCTCAATCTGATCCATAAGCGCGCGCATGGCGCGATCGTGGTGGTCGACGAGGGTGACCGTCCGGTCGGCGTCTTCACCGAGCATGACGCGCTCGGTTTCGATCGATTCACGCAGATGCGCCACGTGATGACGACCGACTTGGTCACGCTCTCAGCGGAGGTGACGCCTGAGGAGGCGTTCGACGTTCTGGGCGAGCACCGTCTCTCGGTCGCGCCGGTGATCGGCGATGACGGCCGCCTCCTGGGTGTGATGACACGTCGCGGTGCGCTGCGGTCGTCGATCTACCGCCCGGCGCTCGATGCCGAGGGGCGGCTGCTCAGCTCGGTGGCGATCGGAATGAACGCGGACCCGGTGGGCCGCGCGCGAGCGTTGGCCTCCCTTGGTGTCGACGTGATTGTGGTCGACACCGCTCACGGTCATCAGGCCCAGATGCTCTCCGTCGTCGAGGCGGTCCGTTCGGCGGTCCCCGGGGCTCGCATCGTCGCCGGCAACGTCGTCACCGATGAGGGCACCCGTCACCTCGTGGAAGCCGGCGCGGACATCGTGAAGGTGGGTGTCGGGCCGGGCGCGATGTGCACGACGCGGATGATGACCGGTGTGGGTCGCCCGCAGTTCTCGGCGGTGCTCGAATGCGCGGCCGAGGCCGATCGACTCGGCGCGCATATCTGGGCCGACGGAGGGGTCCGCTTCCCGCGCGATGTGGCGCTCGCCCTCGCCGGGGGAGCGGCGAACGTGATGTTCGGCTCGTGGTTCGCGGGCACCTACGAATCGGCGGCTGACACGCTCCGCGACACCGATGGGCGTCTCTACAAGGAGTCGTTCGGTATGGCCTCGAACCGCGCGGTGAAGCACCGCAGTCGCGACGAGGCCGATATGGAACGTGCGCGAAAAGAGCTCTTCGAGGAGGGCATCAGCACCTCAAGGATGTATCTCGACCCGACCCGACCCGGAGTCGAGGACATCATCGATCAGATCGTCGCCGGGGTTCGTTCCTCGTGCACCTACGCCGGCGCGTCCGATATCCCGGGTTTCCGCGAGCGCGCGGTGGTCGGGGTGCAGAGCCACGCCGGCTACGAGGAGGGTCGACCTCAGGGGACCAGCTGGTGAGCGGTCCGATCATCGCGATCGATGGTCCCGCGGGCGCCGGAAAATCCACGGTCGGTCGCGCGGTCGCTGAGCGGCTCGGTGTCGGCTATCTCGACACGGGCGCGATGTATCGAGCGGTGACCTTCGCGGTTCTGCGTCGCGGGGTTGATCCTCGCGATGAGGCCGCCGTCCTCGAGGTCGCGGGCTCCGTCGAGATGACCGTCGGCGAGGAGCGCGTCGTCGTGGACGGTGTCGACGCGACGAGCGATATCCGCGGTCGCGAGGTCACCTCCTCGGTGAGCTTCGTCGCAGCCAACCCCGGAGTCAGGTCATTGCTCGTCGAGGCCCAGCGGGGCTGGGTCGCCAAGCGCGGCGGCGGGGTGGTCGAGGGTCGCGATATCGGCACGGTCGTGTTCCCTGATGCCGATCTCAAATTGTTTGTCACCGCGTCGCCGAGGGTGAGGGCTGAGCGGCGCGTCGCCGAAGCCGGTGGCGACGTCGACGAGATGGAGGCCTCGATCATCGAGCGCGATCGTCTCGACTCCACTCGGGCCACGAGCCCGCTCTCGGTCGATGCCGCTGCGGTCACCCTCGACACCTCCGATCTCGGAATCGATGAGGTGGTCGCGGCTGTGGTGGCCGAGGTTGAGGCTCGGTCGGTCGGCGGTGGCCGGTGAGTCGACCCGATTCGTTCGTCGTCGGCTCCTCGCGTGCGTCGTTGGCGTTCTATCGAGTGGCCAGGTTCATCGTCGCGGTGATCACCCGCTCGTACACGCGAATGACGATCGTCGGCCGTGAGAACATCCCGGCGACCGGGGCCTTCGTGCTCGCCCCAGTTCACCGGTCCTATGTCGACACCCCGATCGCCGGCTGTCTGACCGCACGCCGCCTGCGTTTCATGGGCAAGGACTCCATGTGGAAGGTGCGCTGGGTCGGTTGGGTGCTGTCAGCCCTTGGGGCAATCCCGGTCACCCGCGGCACCGCGGACCGCGAGGCGCTCCGGCGCTCGGTCGAGCTGCTCGAGAGCGGTGAGCCGATGGTGCTCTTTCCCGAAGGCGAGCGAAAGCAGGGGCCGGTGGTGCAACCGCTGTTCGATGGCGCGGTCTACGTCGCGTTGAAGGCCCGGGTGCCGATCATCCCGGTCGGAATCGCCGGATCGGAGCGAGTCATGCCGAAGGGGGCCCGGTTCGTGTTCCCGCGCAAGGTCCACGTCGAGATCGGCCGACCGATCGTGCCCGAGGTCGGCGAGTTGCCGGAGGGCTCTCGCGTGCCGCGCCCGGTGCTCGCGGAGCAGTCCGAGCGACTGCACGGCGAACTCCAACGGCTCTTCGATCTCGCGATGACCCGCGTCGGCTGGTCCTACGAGTCGGGCTGAGGTTCTACGCGCTCGGTTGTGCTGAGCGCAGGCGCGGTTCAGTGGTCCGACCAGAGAGCGCCAAAGGCGTTTCGCAGGAACACCGGATCGTGCACGCCGCAGAGTTCGCGCGCGGAGTGCATCGAGAGCTGCGGCACCCCGACGTCGACCGTGTCGACACCGAGGCGAGTCGCCGTGATCGGGCCGATCGTCGAACCGCAGGGCATGTCGTTCCGCGAGGTGAACACCTGCCAAGGAACGTCAGCCGAGTCGCATGCCGACGTGAAGCGCGTCGCTGATGTCGCCGAGGTGGCGTATCGCTGATTGACGTTCACCTTGACGGCCGGGCCTCGGTTCACGAGCGGAGCGTGCGAGCGCTCGTGACGCTCCAGGTAATTCGGGTGGATCGCGTGGGCGTTGTCGGCGGACACGCAGATCGAACGAGCCAGGGCGTCGGCCATCGTCGCGCTCACCGCACCCTCGTCGTCGAGGTGGGCCGCGGTGATCCGCGCGAGCACCCGCTCAAGAAGCGGGCCGGCCGCTCCGGTCGCGCTCGCCGATCCGACCTCCTCGTGATCGTTGAGCACCATGACCGCGATCGATCCGGGTCGGGGGGTGGCTGAGACAAGGGCGTCGGTCGCGGCCCAACACGAGACCAGATTGTCGAGCCGCCCGGAGGCGAGGAGCGAGCGATCGGCGCCGAGCACCACCGCCGGCTGCGTATCCAAGAGGCCGAGTTCCCACCACTGCGGCTCGAGGTCGATCCGCTCGGCGAGCCAGTTGGCGAAGCCGGTCGTCGAGCCACCCGTCGCCCACACGGGGCGTAGATGCCGTTCGCGATCAAGGACGAGACTGTCGTTCACTCCACGGTCGAGGTGCACGGCGAGCTGTGGCACGCGAGCGATCGGCTCTCGAATATCGACGAGGTGGGAACGTCCCTCGCGGTCGACGACTCGACCCGCGATGCCGAGGTCTCGGTCGAGCCATGAGTTATTGAGAATCCCTCCGTAGACCTCAACGCCAAGTAGGTGCCAACCCTCCACTTCAGCGTCGGGCCTCGGGCGCAGCCTGAGACCGGGCGAGTCGGTATGGGCGCCGACGATTTCGAACACCTCGGGCGCGCCTTCGGCGGCTGAAACCCAGGCCACCACGGCGCCGTCAATCACGACATGCCCGCGTCGAATCGCGTCACCTTCGGGTCGGGCATCCCCGGCGACGGCGATCGAGCCAACGGCCTCCAATCGTCGGGCCACCTCGGCGGCGGCGTGGAACGGCGACGGCGATGCGTCGAGGAACGCCCGAAGGTCGCCGCTCGGGTCGGTCGTGATATCTCGTTCGTTCAGGCCCATCAGCGGGTGAGTCTCGCCGCTTCCCGCCGGGATCGGACAGCCGGTCGGGGTCGACCCGTCTCGCGAATCGATCGGCTAGAACGCTGATGTGAGCCGTCGCACCAAGATCGTCGCCACCGTCGGACCGTCCTGTACCGAGCGTTCCGTGCTGGAGGAGATGTTCACCGCTGGCGTCGACGTGGTCCGACTCAACCTCTCGCACGGTCGACTCGACGAGCATCTCGAGCGTCTCGCGGTGGTCCGCGAGGCGGCCGACGCCACCGGTCGTCCGGTTGCCGTGCTTGCCGATCTGCCCGGCCCGAAGATCCGGTGCGGGCGATTCCCCGAAGGCGGTGTTGCGCTTTCCGCCGGCTCCTTCGTTCGCTTCGAGCAGGGGGCCGGACCGAGCGATGCCGGGGTGATTCGCGTCGACTACCCCGAATTGCTGGCCGACATGGTCGTAGGGGATCGGGTCGTGCTCGGCGACGGGGCGATCTCGCTCAGCATCGTCGAGGTGTCGGACGGCTCGATGCTCGCTCGAGTCGAGACGGGCGGGAGGGCGCAGGGCGCGCCGGGAGTGCATCTGTCCTCGGAGCGGCTTGGTCTGACGACGCCGACCGAGGAGGACCTCGTTCTCGCTGAGGCGATGGCCGCTGCGGGAGTCGAGTTCATCGCCGTGTCCTTCGTGCGCGCCGCCGTAGATCTCGAACCGGTGCGCGCTGTCGTCGCGGGGCGGGCGGCCCTCATCGCCAAGATCGAGACCAGCGCCGCACTGGCCGACCTGATCGCCATCGTCGAATCAGCGGACGCTGTCATGGTGGCCCGCGGCGACCTCGGGATCGACTGTCCCCTAGAGGACGTGCCCCATCTTCAGAAGGCGATCATCAGGGAGTGCGTCGAGCGCGGAGTGCCGGTGATCACCGCAACTCAGATGCTGGAGTCGATGGTGACGGCCCCGTCGCCGACCCGGGCTGAGGTCAGCGATGTCGCCAACGCCGTCTTCGACGGTACCGACGCCCTCATGCTCTCGGGGGAGACCGCGATCGGCCACGACCCGGTTGCCGTCGTGCGCCAGATGGCGGCGATCGCCGAGCGATCCGAGCGGGAGGCTGGGTACCGCGCCTGGGCTGATCGGCTCGGGAGGACCCAGCGAACACGGTGGGATTCGACCACCGATCGCATCACCGCGGCGCTCAGCCACGCGGCCTCCTTGGCGGCGCGAGACACCGAGGCGACCGCGATCCTGTGCTGCACGCGATCTGGGCGAACCGCGCGAGCGATGGCGCGTTTCCGGCCGACAGCCGCTCTGATCGGGCTCTCGCCGGAGCCGTCGACCGTCAGAGCGATGTCGTTGTCGTGGGGTGTCGACCCGATCCCTGTCGACACCTACTCGAGCACCGACGAGATGGTCTGGTACGCGGTCGAGACCGCTGTGCGATCGGGGAAGGTCTCCCACGGCGACACGGTCCTGGTGCTGGCGGGCGCCCCCGACCGGGCCAGCGAGGCCGCGGCCGATGTGCTGCGCATCGTCAGGGTCGACTGAGTCGATGCCGGCGTCAGACGGGCAGTCAGACACGCGGTCCGACGCGGACGCGCTGGCACAGTCGACGTCCGTCGATGAGATCTGGTCGACGGTCTCCGGTCCGCCCGACGGCCCGGGCATCTGCATCGTCCACGGCTCCATGGACCGATCCACAGGAATGATGCGACTCGCCCGTCGAGTCGATCATGCGGCTCGGGTGGTTCGGTTCGACCGTCGCGGCTACGGCCGATCCCGCGCCCACCCCGGGCCGTTCACCCTCGCTGGAAACGTCGAGGACTTGCTCGCCGTGCTCGACCACCATCTGCCTGATCGGCCCATCCACCTCTTCGGGCACAGCTACGGCGGCGATGTCGTTCTCGCGGCGAGCCGCTCGCTCGGCGATCGGGTCGCGAGCATCGTGGTGTTCGAACCGCCGCTCTCGTGGATGCCGTGGTGGCCCTCGGGAAGCGCGAAGCTCCTCACCGACGCCGACGGTCGGCCGACCGACGACACCGCGGAGGCGGCGGAGCGGTTCATGCGTCGTCTGATCGGCGACGACCGATGGGAGCGGCTGCCTTCACGCACCCGCACGGAGCGCCGCGCAGAGGGCCGGGCCCTCGTGGAGGAACTCGCAGATCTACGCAAGCATCCCGCCTTCGATTCCGGCGACATCGCAGTGCCGGTACTCGCCATGTGCGGCTCGCGCGGTGCTGATCACCATCGCCGAGCGGCCCGCGAACTCGAGGCGATGCTTCCCGGGGCGAAGGCGCTCGAGGTTGCCGGCGCTCGCCACTTCGGACCGAACACCCATCCCGACGAGGTCGCTGAGGCGTGGCTTGCCCACCTCGGTGTCGATGGTCTTAGCGTCGGGAGAGGATGAGGCAGCCGAGTCCGCCGACCATCGCGATGGTCGAGAACACGAGCGGGCCCGACACGCCGAACCACTCGAACAGCTGACCACTCGACGCGAGGGCGAGCGCTCGGGCGATGGTCCCGATCGCGTTACCGACGGCGATCGCGCGTCCGCGAGCCTCGGGAGCGGCCTCGGTCATCAGCGAGAGGGAGGAGACGAAGCCGAACTCGAAGCCCATGATCAAGAGGAGCAAGCCGATCACGGCGACGGCGATCACCGACGCCGAGTCGCCGTCGGCGCGATCAGCGAACCACATCACTCCGGCGCCGGCTAGCAGCACGAGTCCGCCGGCGGCGACAGCGCGACGCTTCCCGAGCCGGTCGGCGGCCAGGGCGACTGAGCCGGAGGAGGCCAACTCGACCGCTCCGATCGCGGTGGCGACCGCCCCGAGCCCACCGGTGGCGAGGGCGAATCGCTCTTCGAGCCATGCCCCCGAGATCACGAACACGCTGAGACCCGAGGCCGAGATGAGCGCGGCTGAGGTGAGCGCTGCCCAGGCGGCACGGGGGAGAGGAGCGGCGCGTTCGCTCGCTGCGTCGCTGCGTCGCCGAAGTGAGCCGGCGTCCGGCGGGGTGGGCACCCACCGAGCAACGACGAGCATGCCGAGGGCGGTGGTGCCAGCGAGGGCCAGGTAAGCGGCGCGCCAGCCGAAACGATCGATGAGGATCGCGAGCAGAGGCGCGACAGCGAGGAGCGAGAGAGCCCACGAGGTCTCGTAGGTGCCGACCGCGCGGCCACGAGCCGAGAAGTCGACCCGGTCACCGATGAGAGCGAGGCCGGCGACGGTGAGGTTGGAGACACCGAGGATGAGGAGCACCACGGTGAGGGCGAAAGCCCAGACCGTGCCGACCAGCGCGACCAGCGATGAGACGGTGACGAGCCCGAGCGCGCCGAGGAAGACGGTGCGATGTCGACCTCGGTCGAGAGTGCCGCCCGTCAAGGTTGTGCTGAGGCCGGCGAGTTCGGCGGCGCCCATGATCCCGGTCAGGGTTCCGACGCTCGCGTCGAAGGCCCGACTGAGGGTCGGGAGGAACGGCGCCATCCATCGCAGGGCGGCGTTCGACGTGGCCTTACCGAGGGTGAGGGCGGCGAGCGTCGGCCCGAAGGGCGGTCGGGTGGCCGGCGTCGAGATCGTGGTCATGAGGTGCTCAGGGAGCGAGCGTGACAGGCACGTCGATCTGCTGGCCGAAGAAGCCGCATTCGGCGACGGTGTCCGATGAGCCAACCGCTTCGCGCACCTGTTCGACGCAGTCGTCGAGCGCCGTGCGCTGTGTCCAAGCGGCGAGGGCGATCGCTGTCAACAAGAGACCGAGCACGATCTTCTTCACGACGGTGCGCACCGCTAGGACCACGATCGCGGCGATCACGAGCAATCCGATGGGTGCTGCGGTACCGAGGGCCCGCGCCTGATCGAGGTCAAGCGCCGTGAGAGCGCCGATGGCGAACATGGCGGTCACCCTAGGTGGGGAGATCGTCGTGTCGGCGGCATCCGTATCAGGGCCTCCTCGGGGTGATGCTTGGTCTCGATCCGCCAGAATGGGCCGGTGACCGACCCCTCGACCCAACCGATCGGCTTGTCTACTGGGCTGCCCTCGACCGTCATTCCGCCGCTCGAGCCTGGCGTTCGTCATCTGCTGTCGCAGGCCCTTTCTCAGGAACCGGGGTCGCGACGGCCGGCCGTCGCCGCGTTCGTCGCCGACCACCCGCGGATTCTCGACGGTTGGGCGGAACTCGGCGGACTTGGTCGCGATCGGATCGAGGCCTACGCGGCATTTCGGGTCGGCTACCACCGCGGTCTCGACGCTCTCCGTGCGAACGGTTGGCGCGGTTCGGGATATGTGCGGTGGGCGGCCGCATCCAACCACGGTTTCTTGCGGTGCCTCCTCGGGCTTCAGCGGCGAGCGGCTGAGATTGGTGAGCTCGATGAGGCGGAGCGCTGCGCGCTGTTCCTGCTCCAGCTCGATCCGACCGGCGTGCCGGAGGAGTTCGGGGAGATCGCCCCGGTCGGAGCCTGAGTTGGGGAGCGCCTATCCGACGCTGCGCACCCTTGACGCCGTGGTGCTCACCGGGGGCGCGGGGCGTCGCATCGGGGGACGTAAACCGTTCGTCGACATCGGTCATCGCCGCCTGATCGAGCCGGTTCTCTCCGCCGTCGCACCCTGTCGAAGCGTCCGCTTGGTCGGGGGTGACGCGATGGAACTCGCCGAGTTCTCCGGCGAGGTGATTCCAGATCGCTGGCCGGGGGAGGGTCCTCTCGGTGGCGTGGCGACCGCGCTCAGCGTGGTTGGTTCCGATGTCGTCGTGGTCGCCTGTGACCTGCCAGGGATTGATTCGTCGGTGCTCGAGGTCGTGGCCGCTGCGGGAGCCGGTCGTGCGGTCGACGTCGCTGTCGCTCGTACCGATCGTCGTCAGCCACTGGTCGCGAGGTGGAACCTGACCGCTCTCCCCGCAGTGGAGCGAGCGGTCACCGAGGGTCGGCGATCTGCGATGGACCTGCTCAGCTCACTCACCGTCGCCGAGGTCCCAGTTGATCCCGAATCTGTAGTGGATATCGATGACCACGACGACCTCGAATTGTGGCGACGGACACATGTAGGTGGGGAGGGTCCCGCTCCTAGGATCGAGCCCATGGCTGTCCGAGATGTGACTGTTGAAGACTTGGAGTCGGCGCTCGCGTCGGGCGCCCGACTCATCGATGTGCGTGAGCCCGCTGAATACGAGGAGATGCGGATCGACGGCGCCTCGCTCATCCCACTGTCGACCGTGCCCGACAACCTCGAGGCCTTCCGATCCGATGCGCCGGTCTACGTGATGTGCCGCTCGGGCGGCAGGTCGATCGCCGCCTGTGAGTTCGTCGCCTCGCAGGGATGTGAGGTGCTGAACGTGGAGGGCGGCATCATGGCCTGGGTCGCCTCTGGCCGACCGGTCGCCTTGGGCGAGTCGTGACCGCGGCGACCCACGAATGGGTCGACGACCAGGTCGCCTTCGAGGCCGTCCTTGACGAGCTGTCGAGCGTCGAGCGTTACGCGATCGACACCGAGTTTCATCGGGAGCGCACCTACTTCCCAGCGCTCGCGCTGATTCAGATCGCGTGGGCCGATCGCATCGTGCTGATCGACCCGCTCGCCGTCGACGTCGTCGCTATGGCGGACCTTTTCCGGAGCGATGTTGAAGCGGTGTTCCACGCCGCTCAGCAGGATCTTGATGTCTTGACACACGCCGTCGGAAGCGTTCCAACGCGGTTCTTCGACACTCAGATCGCCGGCGGCTTCCTTGGCTATGGCACGCCATCCTTGGTGAGCCTGCTGAGCGCCGAACTTGGGGTCACCCCGGCGAAAGGGGATCGGCTCACGGACTGGCTTCGCCGACCCCTGACCGAAGCCCAACGCTCCTACGCCGCCTCCGATGTCGCCCATCTCCTCGAAGTGCGCGAACGGCTCGTCGGCCGGCTTGACGAGCGTGGACGTCTCGGCTGGGTCCACGAGGCTTGTGAGGAACTGGCCTCCCGAAACGCTGTGCGCTCCGAACCCGAGCAGGCCTGGCTCCGATTGAAGGATGTCCGCTCTTTGAAACCTCGGGGACGGGCGGTCGCGCAGGAGGTCGCTGCTTGGCGAGAGCGACGGGCGATGGCGCTCGACGTGCCGGTTCGTCAGGTGCTCCCTGATCTCGCGGTTCTCGGTGTCTCGCAGCGTCAGCCGCGCGATGAACGTGATCTCGCCCAAGCGCGAGGTGTCGACGGACGCCACACCAAGGGCGTGGTGGCGACCGAACTGCTCGCTGCGGTCGAGCGCGGGCTCAACAACGAGCCGCCGCAGGCTCCCACCGGTGGCGATGAGCTCGGGCGCGACCTGCGACCAGCGGTCGCTCTCGTGTCGGCCTGGGTCAGTCAGATGGCGCGTGACGAGGCGATCGACACCGCGTTACTCGCCACTCGCGCCGATCTGGCCTCGCTACTTTCGGGCGATCCCGAGTCGAGGTTGGCTTCGGGATGGCGGGCCGAGTTGCTCGGAGACGGCATCCGGTCCCTTGTCGAGGGCCGTTCGGCGCTCACCTTCGATCGCTCCGGTGGTCTGCGTCTCGTGGCTATCGATGCGGTAGGGTGACTCCGCTGCGTCGGCATCCCCCGATGGCCGGCCAGTTCCAATCGCACCAACGTCACAACACCTGGGAGCCCGACTGTGAAGAAGGGTCGACACCGTCGCTTCGAAGAGGCGAGGAAACTGAAGCAGGCAGGGCCCGGAGCCTTCGATCTCGGATTCGGTGATCGTTCGCCGCGCTCCGACGACGGCCAGGATGCCGACGATGACGACGAGTACGCCGCGCTCGCCGAGAAGTACGGCGTCACCTTCGACGACGACGAAGACGGCGACGACTGATCACCGCCGACCGTCTGGCGGCGAGTTGCTTAGACGCGGCCTGCGTCGCCCCGGCGGACCGTGGGGTGCTCGACCGGCACCCAGTTGTCGCGCTCAAGGTGGGTCAACATCCGGTCGTACACCTCCTGCCCGACCAGCTCGACGATTTCGTCTCGTGAGGCGACGTAGACGGGATCCGCTCCGCTGAAGGCCTCGGTGGCTTCGGTGCACCACCAGTGGAACTCCGAGCCGCCCTCGCCCCAGTCGCGTCGTTTCCACTCGCGAAGCCTCGAGATGACGTGTCCCTCGTCGTCGGTGGAATGCTCGAGGCGGATTGGGACCTGCCAGCAGACATTCGGTTTCCAGTCGAGCGGGCGCTCCCCGGCTCGCATGGCCGCGATGTGCAATGAGCATCCGGCTCCGGCCGGGAATCCTGGCCGATTCAAGAAGATGCAAGCGTCGTCGACGAGTCGCGTGGTGGTCACCGGTGTGCCGTCGTCGGCGTCCTCGCCGGCCGCGAGGAAACCCTTCTTGACGGCCTTGGCGTGGAATTGCATGACCTCAGCGTCGAGGCGGGTGAACGCTCGAACAACGGTCTGCACGTCCTCGTCGTCGACGAAGTGCGCGCCGTAACTGCAGCACCCTTGGGCGAGGTGCGTCGCGTCGTCGTCGAGTATCCCTTGGCAGCCCTCGCCGTAGATGCAGCGATGATTCGAGCGCATGTAGGTCGCGTCGATCATCCAGGTGCGGTCCTCGGTCGAGTCACCGAAGGAGATCCACTCGTGGACGTCGTCGATGTCGTCGACTGGTTCGGTGCCCGGGCGTGAGGGCTCGGCGCTCGCCACGGGGGCGAGGGTAGCGGCGTCGGTAGGATCGGCACTCCGATGTCCACCTCGAATACCTCCAGCGCGAACGGTCTCTCCACCTCGGTTACCGCCGATGGTTTGAGGTCCTCCTTCCTCGAGTTCTTCCGCGAGCGCGAGCACTCGGTGGTCGACTCCGCGAGCCTCATCCCGCATGACCCATCGATCATGTTCACGGTGGCCGGCATGGTGCCGTTCAAGCCGTACTTCGTCGGCGATGAGGTGCCTCCCTACTCGAGGGCGGTGAGTTCGCAGAAGTGCGCTCGGGCCGGCGGAAAGCACAACGACCTCGATGACGTCGGCCGCACGAAGCGTCACCTGGTGTTCTTCGAGATGCTCGGCAACTTCTCGTTCGGCGATTACTTCAAGTCGGAAGTCATCCCGTGGAGTTGGGAACTCGTCACCGAGGGGTGGGGTTTCGACGGGGATCGCCTCTGGATCACCGTCCACGAATCCGACGATGAGGCGGAGGCGATCTGGCACGAGCAGGTCGGCGTCCCTCTCGATCGCATCCAGCGGCTCGGCGACAAAGACAACTTCTGGCAGATGGGCGATACCGGCCCCTGCGGGCCGTGTAGCGAGATTCATATCGATCGTGGGCCCGCCTTCGGCCCTGAGGGTGGTCCCCTCACCGATCCGACCGGTGACCGCTACATGGAGTTCTGGAACCTCGTCTTCATGCAGTTCAACCAGGCGGAGGATGGATCGCGAACCCCGCTTCCGAAGCCTTCGGTCGACACCGGTGCTGGCCTCGAGCGCATCCTCGCGCTGCTGCAGGGGGTCGACTCGGTCTGGGAGACCGACCTCATGGCACCTCTGCTCGATCGGGCCTGCTCGCTCACCGGGCGCACCTATCGCCCGGGTGATTACGACGACCGCGACTCCTTCGCCATGCGCGTGCTCGCCGAGCATGCCCGCTCGGCGACCATGCTTGTCAATGACGGCGTGTTCCCGTCGAACGAGGGCCGCGGATATGTGCTGCGTCGCATCCTTCGTCGCGCGGTCCGCTACGCCTTCCTGCTCGGCACCGAGCGGCTCGTGATGCCGGAACTCTCCGCCGAGGCGATCAAGGTGATGGGCGGCGCCTACCCCGACGTCGCCCGCAACGCCGACTTCATCATCAGCGTCCTCGGTAAGGAGGAGGAGCGATTCCGTCACACGTTGAAGACGGGTCTCGGCATCCTCGACGGGGAGTTGAACGACGGTGGAACGCTCTCCGGGTCAACGGCCTTCCTGCTCCACGACACCTACGGGTTCCCGCTCGAGCTGACCGAGGAGATCGCGGGGGAGCGCTCGGTGTCGGTCGATCTCGAGGGTTTCACCGCCGAGATGGAGGCGCAGCGCGAGCGAGCGAAGGCAGCGCGGCGCGATGGTTCCGCGGGCGAGTCGATGATCGAGGCTTATCGCGACGTGCTCGAACGCTTCGGCACCACCGAGTTCACCGGATATGTCGAGGACGTCTCGGAGGCTCGTGTCCTCGAACTGCTCGAGGTCGACGGCCCCGACGGGGAGGCTCTCGTGGAGGTGTTCCTCGACCGCACCCCCTTCTACGCCGAGGCCGGAGGCCAGATCGGCGACACCGGCACGATCACCACACAGTCGGGCACTCTCGAGGTGCTCGACACCACCTACGCATTGCCGAACCTGCGGCGCCATCTGGCTCGCCAGACGGCGGGAACAGTCGCAGCAGGGGAAACAGCGACCGCGGCCATCGATATCAGCCGGAGATCGGCGATCCGACGCAATCACACCGGCACCCATGTGTTGCATTGGGCGCTGCGTTCGGTGCTTGGTGAGCACGTCAAGCAGGCGGGTTCGCACGTCGGTCCCGATCGCCTTCGTTTCGACTTCTCGCACTACGCGGCGGTGACCGCCGAGGAGATCGCCGAGATCGAGCGGCTCGCCAACTCTCAGACGCTCTCGAACAGTTCGGTCCGAGCCTTCGAGACCACCAAGGATGAGGCAGAGTCGCTCGGCGCGATCGCGTTCTTTGGTGACAAGTACGGCGACGTCGTCAGGGTTCTCGAGGCGGGTTCCTCAGTGGAGCTCTGCGGCGGCACGCACGTGCGGGCGACCGGCGACATCGGCACCATCAAGATCGTCGCCGAGTCATCGATCGGTTCGAACCTTCGACGCATCGAAGCGGTCACCGGCGAGGCTTCGGTGGCCCTGCTGCAGCGCGACGAGGCGCTGCTCGCCGAAGTGGGAGTCATGGTCGGCGCCACCGGCGGCGATGTCATCGAAGGCGTCCGACGCAAACTCGACGAGGTGAAGGCTCTCAACGACGAGTTGAAAGCCCTGCGGTCGCGCTTGGCCGCCGGTCGGGCCGCCGAGATCGCCGCAGCGGCCGTCGACGGTGTGGTCGTCGACCGAGTCGACGTAGAGACCCCTGGCGACCTCCGCGAACTCGCCCTGGCTGTTCGCCAACAGGGATCGCTTCGGCGAGTGGTGCTGGTCGGCGCGACCGCGAGCGGTGGAGTAGCCCTCGTGTCAGCGGTCGGTCCCGATGCGGGAGTCGAAGCCGCCGCGCTCATCCGTGATGCGGCGAAAGCGGTCGGCGGTGGTGGCGGCGGCAAGGGTGACGTCGCGACCGCTGGAGGCAAGGACCCCACGGGTATCGACGAGGCATTGAGGCTGGCGCGCGAGGCCGCCACGGCGTGAGCGAGCCGCGTCGTCCGGTGCTCCGGACGCTCGGCATCGACCCCGGCACGAAACGGATCGGACTCGCCCTCGGCGTTGGCGACGTCGCCAGTCCTCATCGAGTCGTTCGGCGTTCTCGCGACCTGCAAGGCGATCTCCGGTCCATCGTCGCCGATATCGACGAGTTCGAGGTCGCGGTGGTCGTCGTCGGGTTGCCACTCGGCCTCGATGGTCGCCCGGGAGCGGCCGCTCGCGCTGCCACCAGCCTCGCCGAGCACCTCGCTAGGTTGACCGATGTGCCGGTGGAGATGCACGACGAGCGTCTGACGACGGTCACCGCGGAGCGCTCACTCCTCGAGGCCGGTCTTGACGCTCGCCGCCGCCGCGAGGTCGTCGACAAGGTTGCGGCAGCGGTCATGTTGCAGTCGTGGCTCGACTCGCGGAGCGCTCGATGAGCGGTCGAGACCTGTTCACCGAGGGTCGCCGTTTCTCCGCCGATGATCAGGCCCGGGTGTCATGGCGGGTCGACCCGTGGGATGATCCCGACGAGGTGCCGGTGGTCGAGGTGCCGCCGCGTCGTGGATTGCTGCTGCGCTGGGTGGTCGGGGTGATCGCACTGACGCTGATCGCCTCGGTGCTCGCCGCGGGCTGGACCGGATGGTGGCTGCTGGAGCGTGTGTCTCCCTCGGGCGCGAGCGGCGAACTCGAGCGTTTCGACGTCTCCGAAGGGGATTCGATCTCAACGATCGCCGGGAGACTCGAGTCGCGGGGGTTGATCAGCGATTCGGGGGTGTTCGAGTGGTACGTCTCGCAGCGAGGTGGCCTCGAACCGACCCCTGGCTTCTATCGGATCGCGCCCGGATGGCACATGGGCGACGTGCTCGGGGTGCTGCGCACTCCACCGAGCGAGACCTATGTGCGCATCACCTTCCCGGAGGGGTTCACCGTCGAGCAGATGGCCGAGCGAGCCGGTGAGCGCATCGAGCAGATGGAGTCCGGCCGGTTCCTCGAGATCACTCTCGACCCGACGCGCACCGTGCCCTATCGCCCTGGCGATATCGCCTCGCTCGAGGGCTTGCTGTTCCCCGACACCTATCAGGTCTCCAACGCCGACAACGAGGGTCAGCTAGTTGAGCGGATGATCGAACTCTTGGAGCGGGTGGCGCTCCAAGAAGAACTCGACGCGGGGGCGGAACGGCTCGGATACACCCCCTACGAGGTGCTCACCATCGCCTCGATGATCGAACGCGAGGCGAAGGTGGATGCCGACCGCGCCCGGATCGCTCGGGTTATCTACAACCGCCTAGAGATGGGCATGAACCTCGAGATCGACGCGACGCTCCGCTACGGCCAAGAGCCCGACACCCCGTTCTCCGTGCTGCGGTTCACCGACTCGCCGTACAACACCTACCTCTACGGCGGCCTGCCGCCGACGCCGATCGCCAACCCGGGCCGCGATTCGATTCGCGCGGCGCTCAACCCGTCGCCCGATCCGGCCTCTGGTGATCCGCTCTGCCAAGTGCTGGACGACCCGACCACCGGATGTCGGTTGCTCTTCTATGTGCTCGCCGACTTCGACGGGGGCCACGCCTTCGCCGTGACCTTCGAACAGCACCAGGACAACATCGCTGCCGCGAGTCGCGCCGGGGTGCTCCCGTGACCGTCTCGCGTGAGCGGGTCGCCGTGGTCGGGCACCCGGTGTCGCACTCGCTGTCCCCGGCGATCCACAACGCCGCATTCGCCGCCGCGGGTCTTCCGTGGGAGATGATCGCTCAGGATGTCTCGCCGGAGGACGGGCCGGGTCTTGTGGCCGCGGCCCGCGAGCGAGGTCTCCGAGGTCTCGCCGTGACCATGCCGCACAAGGTCGTCGTCGCCGAGACGGTCGACTCTCTCGACCCGGCGGCATCCGCGTTGCGGTCCGTGAATACGGTGGTGTTCGCCGATGGGACGGCACACGGGCTCAGCACCGATGGCGACGGTTTCGTTGACTCGCTGAGAGCGGCCGGACACGATCCGGCCGGCACCACTGTCGTGTTGATCGGGGCCGGTGCCGCGGCTCGATCGATCGTCGACGGTCTCTCGCGCGCTGGGGCGGCGCGGGTGCTCATCTCAAACCGGACGCCCGCCGCCGCCGAGGAGGCCGCGGGGTTGGCATCGGTGGCTGAGGCGGTCGAGAGCGGCGGCGTCGCGGCGGCCATCGCCGCTGCCGACATCGTGGTGAACACGACCTCGGTGGGGATGGGAGCCGACTCGGACTCGTGTCCGATCGAGCCGTCGTTGCTCACCGGCGCGCACGTCGTCGTCGACATCGTCTATCACCCGCTCGAGACGGCGCTGCTTCGAGCCGCGGCCGAACGGGGAGCCGCCACCGTCGACGGTCTCGGAATGCTCGTGCACCAAGCGTGTCGTCAACAGATCGCGTGGACCGGGATCGCGCCCGACCCGATCGCGCTCCGGGCCGCAGCCCTCGCCGAACTCGCCCACCGGTAGCCTCGGAACGATGTTGCGCCTGCTCACCGCCGGTGAATCCCACGGTCAGGCCCTGGTCGTGGTGCTCGAGGGCCTGCCCGCAGGCCTCGAGATCACCGTCGAGGACATCCAGGCCGAGATGGCTCGCCGTCGGCTGGGTTACGGACGTGGGCCGCGTCAGCGGTTCGAAGTCGATGAGCTCACCCTGCTCGGCGGTGTCCGGCACGGCCGCACCCTCGGATCTCCGCTCGCGATCGAGATCCGGAACACCGAATGGTTCCGGAGCGACCGCTGGCACGACGAGATGTCACCGGCTCCCGGTGAAACCAAGGAGCCCCTCACCCAGGTCCGTCCTGGCCACGCCGATCTCGCCGGTATGCAGAAGTACGGCTTCACCGACGCGCGCGACGTTCTCGAGCGCGCCTCCGCTCGCGAGACGGCGGCTCGGGTCGCCGCGGGGGCTGTTGCCAAGCGGCTGCTCAGTCACCTCGGGGTGGAGATCATCTCCCACGTCATCCAGATGGGCTCGGCCCGAGTGCCCGCCGAGGCCGCGCGCCCAACGCCCGCTGACCTCGACGCGGTCGACGAGTCGCCGGTGCGCTGTTTCGACAACGTCGCGGCCGACGCGATGATCGCCGAGGTGAAGGCCGCTGCGAAGGACGGCGACTCCCTCGGCGGCGTGGTCGAGGTGCTGGCGTTCGGTGTCCCGATTGGCCTTGGCTCTCACGTCCATTGGGACCGCAAGCTCGACGGGTTGGTCGCTCAGGCGCTCATGTCGATCCAGGCCGTGAAGGGCGTCGAGATCGGTGACGGTTTCGAGGTGGCTGGCCGCCGGGGATCCGCCGCTCATGACCCGATTCGTTGGAACTCTGACGACGGTCGCTACGAGCGGCTTTCCACGCTGGCCGGAGGTCTCGAGGGCGGCATCACCAACGGGGAGTTGCTCGTTGCCCGGGCCGCGATGAAACCCCTCGCGACGCTCAACGTGCCGACGCTCGAGACGGTCGACACCGCGACGAAGGAGTCGGCGGTGTCGTTCAAGGAGCGCACCGATGTGACAGCGGTGCCGGCTATGGGGGTTGTCGCCGAGACCATGGTCGCGCTCGTCCTGGCCGATGAGGCACAGCGCAAGTTCGGTGGTGACTCCGTCGCTGAATTCGTGCGCAACGCCGAAGCGGCGGCCGCCGCGACCCGCGACCGGGACGCTTAAGCGATGGGCGAATCCACGCCGGCGCTCACCACGGTCACCGTGGACCTCGGCGACCGCTCCTACCCGGTGCACGTCGGTCATGGCGCGATCTCGCGCCTCGAGGGACTGATCGGCGAGGCGCGCACGGTCGCAGTCGTGTCCCAAGATGGCATCCCGAATCTGGTGAATCCGGCGGTTCTCGGTGACCGACGGGTTGAACGTTTGACCATTGGTCGTGGTGAGGTGGCCAAGACCCTCTCGACCGTCGGCGACCTCTGCTCGGGGTTCGCGGCCGCGGGCATGAACCGGGCCGATGTGGTGATTGCTGTGGGTGGCGGGATGGTCACCGATGTGGCCGGGTTCGCGGCCTCGGCGTTCCATCGCGGTATCGACGTCGTGCACGTACCGACGACGCTGCTCGGCATGGTCGACGCCGCGATCGGCGGTAAGACCGGGGTCAACTTGCCCGAAGGAAAGAACCTCGTCGGCGCGTTCTGGCAGCCGCGCGGTGTGATCTGCGACGTCGACGCCCTCGCCACGCTCCCTGATCGGGAGGTGCGATGCGGCAATGGTGAGATGGCCAAATACCACTTCCTCACCGGAGACGACCTCGCCGCCCTCGACGAGGTCACTCGCATTGCGCGCTGCGTCGAGATCAAGGCTGAGGTGGTCGCTTCCGACGAGCGCGAGGGAGGTCGTCGTGCGATCCTCAACTACGGACACACCTTGGCCCATGCCCTAGAGACAGCCTCGGCGCACGATCTCGCCCACGGAGAGGCCGTCGGTATCGGCCTTGTGTTCGCGGCTGAGCTCGCTCGGGCGCTCGGGCGCATCGACGCCGAACGCGTGGACGCTCACCGTGAGGTGGTCGAAGGTCTCTACGGCCTTGGAGCCGACATCCCCGATGTGGCCCCGGTGTCGGAGTTGATGGCGCTCATGGGTCGGGACAAGAAGGCGATCGGTGGACTGACGTTCGTGCTCGATGGCCCGAACGGCGTCGAGCCGGTGGCTGGTGTCGATCCAGTGACCGTCGCGGATCTGCTCGGATCGCTCGTTCGGCGATGATCCCAACGGCCGGTCGGCCGAGGGTGGTGCTGCGGGCGTTCAGCGAGGACGATGTCGACGCGTTCGCGGAGATGAACGCCGATCCGGTCGTGATGGCGACGATCGGGCCAGTCGCGGATCGGGATGCCTCCGAACTGTTGTTAGGTCGAATCGCCTCCCACCACGAGGAGCACGGCTTCGGTCTCTGGTGCGTCGATCTTGATGGGGAGTGCGCGGGTTTCTGCGGGCTGACACGACCCTGGTTTCGGGAGGGCGTCGAGATCGGCTGGAGGCTTCGTTCGAAGTTCTGGGGCCGCGGGCTAGCGAGCGAGTCGGCTCGGATCGTGCTCGACCGGGCGTTCGGCCCGCTCGGGCTCGACGAGGTCATCTCGTTCACCGCGGAGTCGAACGAGCGGTCTCGGAGGGTGATGGAGGCGATCGGCCTGACCCGCGATCCCGATGGCGACTTTGATCATCCGGCGATCGCTGAGGGGGACGCTCTGCGGCCGCATGTGCTGTATCGGATCGATCGGGGGCGGTACCGTGCCATCCGTGAGTCGAATCGTCCTGCTCCTCCACGGGCCGAACCTGAACCTCCTCGGTGACCGCGAGCCCGAGGTGTACGGCACCGCGACCTTGGCCGACCACGTCGGGCGGGCTCGCGCGACCGCGGCCGAGTTCGGCATCGACATCGAGGACCTGCAGTCGAACGCTGAGCACGAACTCGTGGAAGCGGTCCATGCTGCCCGCGGGCGTTGCGCGGCGATCATCGTGAATCCGGGTGCCTTCACCCACTACTCCTGGGCTCTGCACGACGCTCTCGCAGCCTTCGATGGTCCGGTCGTCGAGTTGCACCTGTCGAACCCGGACGCTCGGGAGCCTTGGCGCCGCACGTCCGTGGTTGCCCCGGTGGCGACCGGGAGCATCATGGGCTTCGGTGGCGACGGCTACGAACTCGCGGTCCGCGCGGTGGCCGCGAGACTCGCGTGAGCGCGACACTTCCACCGCTCTCAGCCGCTGGACGGATCGCCCGACTCCGCGAGGCGCTCGCCGGCCATGGCATCGAGCGGGCGGTCGTCTCCGGGGCCAGTAGTCGACGCTGGCTGAGCGGCTTCTCCGGATCAAACGGCGATCTCGTGGTGACCGGCGACCGGGTGGTGCTCGTGACCGACGGGCGATACGTCGCGCAGGCCGAGCGACAGATCGCAGCGAGCGGCGCCGGTGTCGACGAGGTGGAGATGGCGACGACCGTCGTCGAACAACGACGGCGCGTTGATTCGCTCTGCTCAGGACCGGGTCGGGTCGGGTTCGAATCGACGGTGTGGACTCACGCCGAGTGGTCGGCCCACGGCTCCCTCGACGAGTTAGTGCCGATCGACTCGGTACTGACGGGCCTTCGCCGCCGCAAGGACGCTGCCGAGGTGGCCCGCATGACCGAAGCGGCTCGTCTCGCCTCGCTGGCCCTCGCTTCTGCTCGCATCGAGGCTGGGGTCACCGAGCGCGAGATCCGCGACGAACTCGAGTCCACCATGCGAGCCCACGGTGCCGATGGTCCGAGTTACGAGACGATCGTCGCCTCAGGCCCTGAGAACGCGGCCATGGCCCACCACCGGCCAACCTCGCGCGCGCTCGTCGAGGGTGACACCGTGGTGATCGATGTCGGCGCCCTGCTCGACGGCTACCACTCCGACATGACTCGAACCTTCATCGTTGGGGAACCCTCGCCGGAGCAGGAGCGCTGGTATCGGGTGCTCGCACGGGCGCAGCAGGCTGGACTTGAGGCGGTCCGAGCCGGCGTGGGCACCCGCGACGTCGACGCTGCCTGCCGGGCTGTCCTCGCCGAGGAGGGGCTCGCTGACCTGTTCTCTCATGGGACTGGCCACGGGGTCGGCCTCGACATCCACGAGGAGCCGTTTCTCGGTCGCAGCACCGAGTCGGTTCTGGCCACTGGTGACGTGGTGACCGTCGAGCCCGGGCTCTATCGTGTCGGGGCCGGTGGCATGCGGATCGAGGACCTGGTTCTGGTCACCGAGTCGGGTCACCGATCGCTGACCGATTTCCCCAAGGACGATCCATGCCCGCCATCACCACCAACGACCTGAAGACCGGTATCACCCTCGAGCTCGACAACGGGCTCTTTCAGGTGATCGAGTTCCAGCACGTCAAGCCCGGCAAGGGCGGAGCATTCGTGCGAACCAAGCTCCGCAACGTTCGGACCGGCAACGTGTTCGAGAAGACCTTCAACGCCGGCATTCGGGTGGAGCAGGCGATCATCAACCGCGAGGAGATGCAGTTCCTCTATCGCGACGGCGACGACTACGTGTTCATGAACAACGAGTCGTACGAGCAGATGAACGTCGCGCCCGCCGCGCTCGGCGAGGCGGCGGACTTCATCATCGAGGGGATGACGGCTCAGGTCGCCTTCTTCTCGGGAGAGATCATCTCGGTGGAGATCCCGGCGTCGGTCGAGCTCGCCATTGCCGAAACTGAGCCGGGGGTCCAAGGAGACCGTGTCTCCGGTGCCCGCAAACCCGCCACGCTCGAGACCGGCAAGGTCATCCAAGTGCCGCTCTTCGTCGAGATCGGTGACCGGGTCAAGGTCGACACCCGATCGGCCGAGTACATCACCCGAGTCTGATCGTGACCGCCGCCGACGACCGCTCCGACTCCCGGGAGCGCGCCCTGAACCTCCTGTACGAGGCTCGTTCGAAGGGTGTGCCCGTGGCCGAGGTGATCGACGCACTCGTGGTGCGTCCCGACGACCTCGCGGAGCGTCTCGCACGGGGGAGTGACGACTGCGCGGGCCGCGCCGACGAACTGATCGCGGCCAAGGCCCGCGGATGGACTCTGGCTCGTATGCCGGTGATCGATCTCGCGGTGATGCGCATGGCGACGTTCGAGTTGCTCGAGCGTCCCGAGGTGCCGACGGCGGTGGTGCTCGACGAGGCCGTCGAGCTAGCGAAGCGCTACTCCACTGACGACAGCGGGCGCTTCGTGAACGGTGTGCTCGCTGCGATCGCCGCCGAGGTGCGAGCAGCCTGATGCCCCCGGCGAAGCGCCGCCTCAGAACCCCCGACCTCCTGGTCGCCGGTGCTGTCGCTGCGTTCGCCCTGTACTTCTCGGTGCTCACCCTCGGGGTGCACCACGGACTCGGCACGTCGAGCTACGACTCGGCCCTCTACGACCAGGGCATGTGGCTGCTGTCGAGACTCGAGTCGCCTTTCATCACCTTGATGGGACGAAATCTCTTCGGAGACCACACCTCGTTCATCCTGCTGTTTTTGGTGCCGCTCTACTGGGTGGCGCCCGGCGCGTGGATCCTCTTCGTCTCCCAGGCGACGGTCGTGGCGCTCGGAGCGATTCCGGTCTACTGGCACGCTCGACGAAGGCTCGGTGTCGGGTGGCCCGCCGCGATGATGGCGCTCGTCTATCTCGGCCATCCCGCGCTCTCGTGGACGGTGATGGAGAACTTCCATCCGGACGCGTTCAGCGGTCTCTTCGTGGCCGGTGCGATCTGGGCGGCGACGGAGCGACGCTGGCGGCCGTACGCGGTGTGCGTGGTGCTCGCCCTCCTCGTAAAAGAGGATGTCTCGCTGGTCGTTGTGCCTCTCGGGATCTGGGTCGCTCTCGAGCGGCGCTGGCGTATCGGGGTGGTCACCGTTCTCGGCTCGATCGCGTTCATGCTCGTCGCCATGTTCGGGGTCATGCGCTCGCTCATCGGCGTGCCAACGAGGAACACGTGGCGTATCCCCTTCGACGGTCCGACCGGGTTCATCCGCACATCACTGACCGATCCGACCCGAGTGATCGATCATCTGAAGAGCGACGGCCGGCTCTGGTACCTCTGGCAGATGCTCGCCCCCGTCGGATTCATCTTTCTGCGGGCGCCTGGAGTCATGCTGATCAGCGCGCTGGTGCTGTTTACGAACATCTTGAGCACCTTCTGGTACCAGTACCAGATCGAGTACCACTACAGCCTGATCGCCGTTCCGGCCATCGTCATGGGAACCACGTGGGCGCTCTCTTACCTTGGTGCCAATGCGAGACGTCGGGCGCTGGTGCTCGTCCTCGCGGCGACGGCGGTGACCTCGGCGCTCTGGTCGCCGATGCCGTGGTCGCGGGTGCAGCCAGGCAGTTGGGGTCGTGATCATCCGGTCGCGGTCTCGGCTCGCGATGTGGTGGCCCGCGTCCCCGACGGCGTCTCGGTCGCCGCCCATCACCGACTCACCCCGCATCTTGCCTACCGGAGCGAGATCTACCAGTTCCCGAATCCATTCCGCGTTGTGCTCTACGGGGTCGATAACTCACTCGAGGGGACGCGCCTCACTGAGCGCGCCGACGGAGTCGATTACATCGTGGTGCAGCGGGTTCGCGAGGGTGCCGAGGCGTATGACTTCGAGAGCATCAAGGTGGCGTTCGATCTCGAGTACTCGAATGAGCACTGGGAGATCTGGCGACGCGATCGCGCGGTCGCGCTTCCTGAGCCCTGAGGCCCGCCCCCTTAGTCCGCAGCGGGATTCTCGGGAGCGTCCTGCTCGAGAGAGTCGAGCAGTGCGTCGACATCGTCGGGGGCACCGCCGATCAGCCAGACACCCTCGTCGTCGGGGTCGTCTCCCTGCCATGGGAACACGCCGTCGACCGGATAGCGGTCGACCGTCACGTTGTCGTCGTCGGTGAGGGGGGACACCACAGCGAGTTCAACCTCAGCGTCCGGAGGCTGGTCGCGGAGGATGTCGATCAGCTCGTTGACTTTCATGTTTCCCCCTGTGTTCGTTGTGGCTTCGGGCAGATCACGGAACGTCGAGCCAGGCGTCAGCCCGCTCCAGCAGGTACAGGCTGACGAGTTTGCAGCGCTCAAGGCTCTTGGCAATGGCGTCATCGTTGGTGGTGTACACGTCAGCGAGATCGACGGTGAGGCGGGCCACCATGGAGAGGCTGCGCTCTGGGGCGTCGGTGACGCTCGGGAATGAGTCGATCGCCGACACCTCAACGGGAAGGTCGGGCCCGCCGACCCCGGCGATGTCGGTGGCGAGCACCAGGAGATCAGGTGGCCGGGGGAGCGGGGGCAGGGTCCACGTGAACAGGAGTGGGAAGGTGAAGCCGGTCGGTGGGTCGGCCTCCATGTCGTCCATCTTGAGGACCTCGTCCTCGAAACCGAGGAGCGCACGGGGGTCGACGTCGAGCGAGAGGTGAAGGTCGATGGGGCCAGAACAGGCCTCCTCCGGATGCAGGTCGACCTCCCAGAGCTGGCGGAGCGAGTAGGTCTCCACGAAGTGCCGTTCGTCGTGAACGTGGAATCCGGTGTCGATGGCCTGACTCTTGATATCCGCGACGAAGCCCGCCACATCGATGACTGCCACAAGTCGGACACTACCGTTGTTGGTTGTGAGCCCTTCCAGTCAGCCTGTCGACGACGGTGAGCTCCATATCTCGAAGGGTCGCCACGAGGTGCTCGATCTCTTCGATACGGCCGCCGATGCTGTGGCCGAGGTGCTGGCTGTCACCACCGACTGGGGTCCGTCGGGTCATCGTCATAGTCAGTACGCCTTCGATGTCGCCGCCGACGACGCCTGTCTTGAGGTGCTCGGCGCAGCCGGGGTCGCGGTGCTCTCCGAGGAGAGCGGTGTCACCGGTGATGCCGATGCGCCCGTGGTGATCGTGGACCCCGTTGATGGTTCGACCAACGCTTCCCGTGGTGTGCCCTGGTTCGCGACAGCGCTCTGTCTCATGGTCGGTGGTCGCGCCGAGGTGGCCCTTGTGGCGAACCACGCGACCGGTCAGCGATGGCGGGCGGTTGCCGGTGAGGGGGCGAGCCTCGATGGGCGTCGGATCTCAACATCCGGTCAGACGGAACTCTCCAAGTCGGTGGTGGCCATGTCGGGTCTGCCGGGGCATCACTATGGCTGGGCGCAGTTCCGCTGTCTTGGTGCCTCCGCGCCGGATCTCTGTCTCGTGGCAACGGGTGTGACCGATGCTTGGTGCGATATGAACGACGGTGGTCATGGGGTGTGGGACTACGCGGCCTCGATGCTGGTCTGTCTGGAGGCGGGCGCTGCGATCGCCGAGGTGCACGGCCGAGAACTGTTCACTCTCGATCACCGTGCCCGTCGGACTCCGGTGGCGGCTGCGACACCGCAGTTGCTCGAGGCCATCTTGGAACATCGCCGCGCCGATGCCTGAGGGGCATACCCTCCATCGGGCGGCGCGTCTGCAAGGACGTCGGTTCGCAGGCCATCGCCTCCGGGTCGATTCGCCGCAGGGTCGTTTCGAGGCGGGAGCCGCCCTCATCGACGGCCGGACGCTCGAGGGAGTCGAGGC
>JAFMMJ010000077.1 GCA_017859785.1 Ilumatobacteraceae bacterium | reverse complement strand
CGGCCCGGAACCATGTCGCGCTTACCGTTGAGACGCGGGATCCAGTAGCTGTGGATGACGTCACGGCTGGTTCCCCTGAGCAACACCTTCGTGCCGGTCGGAATGACCACCTGACCCGAGGTGATGATTGGTGAGGCCTCAGCGACCGAGGGAGTGAACCCGCAGATCGTGCCATCGGCCGCGACCGGATAGTCGTACTCCCACCACCACTGCTGACCGGTGACGTTGATGATGCACTCGGTGTCATCGGTGTCGGCGAGAGCCATGACCACACCGACCGTCGGGATGGCGATCGTGGTGAGGATGACCGCCGGAATGGCGATGAAGAGATACTCGAGCCACGCCTTGCCGTGCGTCTGCTCGGGCATCGCCTGACCGCGATCTCGGAACTTGACGACGATCCAGGCGATGAACGCAAGGACGATCACACCCACGATGCCGGCCACCATGAAGATCGGCCACTGGAGATCGTGGATCATCTGGGCGTTCTCGCCGGCCGGCTTCCACGTGTCCTGAGGGGCATCGGAAGCACACGACGACAGGAGGATCGCGCCAGCGACCGCTGCGATCAGACGACGGGGGGTGATCACAGATCGCATCCTAGGGTTGGTCCGGACAACGTGCCGAGTGAAGCGAGCATGACTCATGGCACGACCACCTCGAGCGACGCCGAGTCGACGCCGGGCACGGTGAACCGGTAGCCCCCGACTGCCTCGACCTCAGGAGCAAAACTGGGGACCGCGAACTTGACGGTGAGTAACTGCACCCCACCCTCCTCGATGATCTGCGTGCACATGCGGGGAGGCGAGCCTTCGTAGCCCTCGGCCAAATCGATCACGAACCGACGCGGCTCCGACGACTCGTTGCGCATCAGCAGGTTGTTCGGATTCGAGCGCGGAAGTTGCAGCGCGTCACTGCGCCTCGACGGGTCACCTGGCATCTGGAACTCAATGGTGCCGGTCTCGGTCAGGAAGATCTCAGCGGCGGAGCTCGCCTTGCCGGCCACGGTCTGGCTGGCGTGCTCATCGGCGGAGATCTCCTCAGCCCCGCACTCGCCCTTCGCGGCGTAGTAGGCGGTGGTGTTGTGCTCCTCGATCTCGCGCTCACCATTGAGCCCAGCGACCGCGCCACCGGAGACCAGGACGACCGCCGCGATCGCGAATCCTCCGGTCATCGCAGGGGCGGAGATCGAACGCTTCGAGCCGATGAACGAACCGATCGCCAACACGATGGAGGCCACCACGGAGAAGGCGACGATCGTCGACGTCTTCGAGGGGAGGCCGAGCATGACCCGACTGAAGGCGTAGATCACGACGCCGAGGCCGATCGCCGCGCCAGCGGGCATCTCAGCCGGGTGGAGCATGCGAGCACGAACCTCTGAGTTGTGACCGGTCTCGGCTGAGGCTCGCTCCGCCCAAGCCTGAACGAGCCATTCGGCCAGACCAGCCATCAACAGAATGAGACCGAGGACGAAGATCGCCGTGTAAGTGACAAGGCCGAGCGTGATCGTGGTAGCCGCCAAGCCGATGGTGAAGGGCCACATGCTCGCGCCGGGCCGGTTCGAGGCTGCCGCTGCCCCGCCGAAGGACTCGACTTCGTCCGAGCCGACGTTCGCGTCACGGGTGAAGACGTTGATGCCCGCGAGCACAGAGAGCGCGACGGTCGCCGAGATCAGCCCAACCGAGCCAAGGAGACCGCCGTCGAGGATTCCGAAAAGCAGTGTGGCGACGAGCGCGAGGGCGCTTGAGCCGATGAGGAGTTTGGAGCCGGTGGTGAACATCAGTCGGTTGCTCTCACTTCGTGACGTAGACGACGAACCAGACGACCGCGTACGCGGCCGCGATGAAGTACCAGAGGAGTGCGTGAGCGGAGACGATCTCGAAGTCGCGGTCCCGCCCACCAAGCGACCGGAAGGCCGCCACCACAGTGAGGACGAGGCCGCCGATGACGATCGCAGTCATCGTTCCGGTCAGGGCGTAGAACAGGGTCGCGTAGGACGTTTCGGCGAGTGGCATACCCATCTGCGAGTAGACGAACGCCTGGGCGTTGATGAAAGCGATACCCATCACGAGGACGACGCCGAGAGCCAGTCCGGTGTGCGCCCGATCACCACGCCGAGCCGAATACACGGCCCACTGCGCGAAGAGGCAGAGCGCGCCGATCGTCATCAACATGACGTTGGTCGCAACCTCAGGGATGATGTAGTCGACCGGGAATCGCTCCCCAGCCGAGACAACACCGTCACGGACCCTGAGCCACAGCGTGCTCATCCCTCCGATCAGCATCACGATGCCGACGCCGGCGAGCGTGGTCCCAACGAAGATCTGACGGCGCGGAGCCGGAGCCGGGCCGGCAGGAAGAGCGACGGTCACGAGTTGCTCCCTTCGGACATCGGGGTCTGATCGAGTTCCGGTTCAGCTGACGTCACCGTTGGCAGGGCCGCGAAGTTGTCGGCGGGGGCCGGTGACGGGAGCGTCCACTCCAAGGTGTGCGCGCACCAGTGGTTGGTCTGCGATGGCTCGGCCCGCTCTCCGGTGACCATCGCCACGATCGAAGCGAGCACGGTGAGCGCCATCAGGCCGTGTCCGACGAGCACCGCGGTGTTCCAGATCCCCGCGCCGTCCACTCCGCTGTACACACCAGCCGCAGCGGGCTGACCGAGGAAACCGGCGATGTAGTGAGGGAACGAGGCGAGCACCGTGGCGATCAGGCCGAGTCCGGCGAGCGGGAGGACCTTGCGTTCGGCGACGATTCGGCCAGAAAGCTTCGGCGACCAGTGGATCAACCCGCCGATCCCAGCAAGGAGAGCGCCGTAGACCACATAGACGAGCGCTGCTTCCTCAAAGACCGTGCCAACCAACTCGAGGTCGGCAACCGAGTGCAACACCGTTCCGAGCATCCCAACGAGGATCATCAGCGTGCCGAGCGTCGAGAAGATGAGTGGCGAAGTGAGACGCGGCTTCGCCCCACGAGCGACGGCGCCAACGAGGAGCAGCACAATCAACGCGCCGAGTAGGGGAAGTCCGAGGAAAACGCCGAGGAGCACGAGATCGGGCACGATGTCCTCGCTTGCGCCACCGAAATCGACCAAGAACGTCGAGCGAAGGGCGACCGATGCGAACGCACCGACACCGACGAGCGCGAGGCCAGCGAAGACCACCTGCCTGAGCGGGTGGCGCCGCCCGAACGCGACGGGGGCAACCTCGGCGAGCACGCCGATCGCCGTCAACGCGAAGACGAACGTGAGTGGCTGGGTCAGGAACGCACCGAGTTCGTCGCCGATCGCGTCTGGGCCTGAGAAGACCAGCGAGGCGTTGCGGAGATCGATGAAGAGGTACACGACCATGCCGAACATGACTGGCAGCGCGATCAACATGCCGAGCGCCTGGACCAACGCCGCCCAGGACAGGAACGGGATTCGGCGCATGGTCATACCCGGCGCGCGGGTGGTCAGCACCGTGGTCGCGACGCTGACCGCTGCAGCGATCAGACCGAGGAGCATGAGCCCGTGTCCAGCGAGGAAGAGGTCGACCATCTGCGCATTTCCGCCGTTGATCCCACCGTTACCGATGAGCGATATGCCGATCAGGACGATGCCGCCGAGCCAGAGGTAGAACGAGGTCAAGGCCAAGCGGGCGAAGGCGATCGACCGAGCGCCCAACTGCATCGGGACGACAGCGATGGCGAGCCCGAGAGTCAACGGGAGCAGCCCGTCGAAGATCATCCCGATGCGGTGCGCCTGGAAAAGCTGCACCAGCGAGTTCTCGGGGAGCACAGTTTCGGACGCTGCCGCCCGCTCGAGGGCGAGCAGCAGGCCAAGCACCGCGTAGCCAGCGAGCGACACCAGGCCACAGCCCGCGAAGAGCCGACCGATCTTCTTGTGATCGGTGGACGTCGCCCAGTCGGCGACCGCCGCCGAGAAGGAACCAATGGCACCGTCGCCGAGCACCGCGGGTCGCGTTGTCGAATCGATCGTCGTCATAGGGGTCGAGACTCACTTCCGCCGTGATTGTCGGGGCTGGCACCCGCGCGCGGAGGCGCGAGACGCACACCGCAAGACTACTGGCCCGACTTGCCGGAGAGGTAAATCCGCGCGGCCGCCGGCGCCCACCGCGATTGCCTGACGCAGATCCTCAGTTAGATGAGGACGTCGAGGGTGAGCGCCCCGAAGAGAACCGTCACGTAGGTGATCGAGAAACCGAAGACCTGCATCGAGAGGCGGTCGCTCGGTCGCCGACCGAGCAGGATCGTCGCCGCGAGGAACGCGAGGCCGAGGGCGACTGCGGAGAGGAGGTAGATCCACCCGAGTCTCGGCCCCGACGCCACGCCCTCCCATCGGGCGACGGGAACCAGGAGGAGCGTCATCGCGACCAGAGCGATCGTGTGCCCAACCATCTGGCGGACAGCGCGGTCGAAGGGCACTACCGCCGGGAGCATCGGCACATCGGCCGCTCGATAGTCGTCGGCGTAGCGGAGAGCAAGCGCCCAGAAGTGGGGTGGGGTCCAGAAGAAGATCGCGGCGAACAGCACGACCGGAGTCCAGGCGAGCGAGTCGTGGATCGCCGCCCAGCCAACCAGCACTGGGACGGCCCCAGCTGCGCCGCCGATCACGATGTTCTGCCGGCTGGTGCGCTTCAGCCAGAGCGAGTAGACGCCGACGTAGAACGCGGTGGCTGAGATCGCGAGGAGACCAGCCAAGAGGTTGGCGCCGATCCATAGGACGACGAGCGCGAGGACCTCGAGCGAGACCGCGAACACCATCGCCTCGCGGGGCTGAATGACGCCCGTCACCAGCGGCCGATTCCGCGTCCGCTCCATGAGTGCATCGATGTCGCGGTCGATCACCATGTTGATCGCGTTAGCACCACCCGCAGCGAGCGACCCACCGACCAAGGTGACGAGGACGAGCCACGTGGACGGCCAACCACCCTCGGCGAGCACCATGGTCGGGACGGTGGTGATGAGCAGGAGTTCGATGATCCGCGGTTTCGTGAGCGCGACAAACGCGCCAAACCGGGTCGTTGGGGCGCGCCGGCTGCCGTGGGCGACTCCGCCGGGGGCAAGTCGCGACGGCACCAAGGGGCGACTGCCGACGGACATGCCTCGCATCGTACGGCCGACTCCACCGACCGGCCAACGGCGGTGGACGGGTGCGCGCACCCGACGGCACACTGTTGTGATGACCGATCCGCTGACCTCGGGCGCCGTCGGCAGCACGTTGCCGCCCGGGTCCGCGACGGCGTCGATCACCGAGGTCGAGACACGGCCGATCGAAGAGGTCGACTCATCAGTCGAGGAGGATCGCCCGTGGGTGGTCATCGTGTGGAACGACCCGATCAACCTCATGAGTTACGTGACGTTCGTGCTCCAGAAGCTCTTTGGCTACTCGCTCGAGAAGGCGACCGAACTCATGCTCGAGGTGCATCACGAGGGCCGGTCGGCGGTCGCGAACGGCTCTCGCGAGCAAGCCGAGATGCATGTCTTCCGGCTCCACGAGCACGGCCTGTGGGCGACGATGGAGCACGACTCGTGAACGCCCGCCCAACGTTGGACCGCACAGAACGTCCTCACCTGAGGCGGGCGTGCTGAGGCGACGTCGGCCACCCGTCGAACGGTTGGGCCCCGACTCATTCGCGCTCCGACTCGAGACGAATGAGCGGGAGGTGCTGTCGCGCCTACTCGACGAGCTCGATGGGTTGGTCGCCAGCGCTGGAGACCCGACGAGTGGGACGACACCGGTAATCAGTCGACTCTTCCCGCCCGCCTTCACCGACCACGACGGCGAGAATGCTGAGCGCGACGCCGAGTACCAGCGGCTCATGCGCGAGGAGTTGATCACCTCGCGGAGAGCGGCGATCGCCGAGAGCCGGGAATGGCTCGTCGGGGAAGCCGCAGAACGCCTCATCGACGAAGCCAAGTTGACCGCGATGCTCCGATCCCTCAACTCGCTGCGGCTCGTGCTCGGCTCGCTCCTCGGAATCGCCGACGACCTCGATTCCGACCTTGCCGACGAGGCGGTCGCGGACTCTCCGGATCACCAGTTGTACGCCTGGACGGGCTGGCTTCTCGAATGGACGGTGGCGGCCCTCTCCGCTCACGAATGAGGCCGGCTCAACCCGGTGGAACCCGCCGAGGTGGGTGCTAGCGTGATGCCGCTCTCAACGAGATGAGGCGCCCTGCCCCCATCGTCTAGTGGCCTAGGACACCACCCTTTCAAGGTGGCGGCACGGGTTCGAATCCCGTTGGGGGTGCGAAATAGAAATCTCCAGGTCCCGTGGTGAAGTCTGGAGTTCACGCCGGCCTGTCAAGCCGGAGGTCGCGGGTTCAAGTCCCGTCGGGACCGCTCGGGGCTGCCGAAAGGCAGCCTCGTCGCATGTCAGGGTCTCCTGACGTCATCGGTCGAGTAGCTCAGTTGGCAGAGCGTCCGCCTGAAAAGCGGAAGGTCACCGGATCGACGCCGGTCTCGACCACCATCGAGAGGGTTCTGCCCTCGCTCCGCGCCGTTACGTGCCCGGCTCAAAACCAAGGTCGCGCGCCGTGAGCAACGGTCGGTAGGGCACACCAGCCGCCGCACAGAGGTCACCGCAGGTTGTGCCGCGGTCAACGATCACGCTCGCGAACACGACCTCCGCGCCAAAGGCGCGAACCACCTCCACCGCCTCGAGGAGCGAGGTGCCACGGGTTGTGGTGTCCTCAACGACGACGACTCGGTCGGAGGGCAGGAGAGCACCGGCGAGTCGTCCGGTGACACCGTGGTCCTTTGCCTCCTTCCGGACGCTGAAGCTGCGCAGGTGGCGGCCGCGAGTCGCGGCGACCGCGGCCACCCCGAACGCCACCGGATCGGCTCCCATGGTGAGCCCGCCGATCGCATCAGCCTCGAGCGGCATCGCCTCGAGCAAGGCGTCCGCGACCGCAAGGATCCCATCGGCTCGGCAGGCGGTCTGCTTGGTATCGAGAAACCAGGAACTTGTCGCTCCCGACTTCAGGGTGAACTCCCCGCGCTTCACCGAGTGTCGGAGCACGTGATCTCGAAGCGTGTCGAGCACGGAGGGCAGTTCGGGGAGATCGCTCACCCGCTCGACAGTACCGACGATGCCCTGCCAGGTCAGCCCCATGCCTAGCCTCGTCTCATGAACGCTCTCCCGCAGATGTCGAGAAACTTCGAGGTGTGCGAGGTGGAGTCGGGCCTC
>JAFMMJ010000076.1 GCA_017859785.1 Ilumatobacteraceae bacterium | reverse complement strand
AACACGTTCGCTGGCGCCACCTACGACCTACTCACCGACGAATGCCGTGCCGACGTCTGGGAGGCCGACCCGTCCGAGTTCGGCGATCGCTACCTCGAGGGTGTCACTGAGGACTGCCTCAACGAGATCGAGCTGCGAGAGTGGCTGCGGAACTCCCCGGCGAAGAAGCCGATGTACGCCGACCCGGAGATGCTGTCGGAGACCGACGGCAAGACCCGCGGCATGCCCTATCTGGCCCTCTCGGAGGATCAGATCGACCAGTTGATCGCGTACCTCCTCGAGCGGAAGTGAGGATCTGATGGCCATTATCGAACGTCCGAGCGCGCCGGCCCTCGACTCCCCGTCGGTGCCGGCGGTCGCGACCCCGTCCACCTCCTATGGCGTGTTCCGCCGGCCGGTTGAGACCACTGGGTGGAAGTCCTGGCTGTTCACGATCGACCACAAGAAGCTCGGGATCATGTACGGCGTGGTCGCCATGGCCTTCTTCATCATCGGCGGCATCGAGGCGTTGCTGATCCGCGCCCAGCTGGCCGGCCCGAACGGCACCGTCCTGTCAGCCGACAAGTACAACCAGATGTTCACCATGCACGCCACCACGATGGTGTTCCTCTTCGTGATGCCGATGGCGGCCGCGTTTGCCAACTACATGGTGCCGCTGCAGATCGGTGCCCGCGATGTCGCCTTCCCGCGAATCAACGCGTTCGGCTTCTGGGCCTTTCTCTTCGGCGGGCTCTTCCTCAACACCTCGTGGATTCTCGGTGGGGCGGCCGATGGCGGCTGGTTTATGTACGCCCCGAACTCCTCGGTGGCGTTCTCACCGACCAACGGTGTCGACTTCTGGGCGCTCGGCCTCCAGATCACCGGTATCGCCTCGTTGACCGGCGCGATCAACCTCATCGTGACGGTGATCAACATGCGGGCTCCCGGCATGAGCCTGATGAAGGTGCCGATCTTCACGTGGATGGTCATGGTGGTGCAGTTCCTGCTGCTCTTCGCCATGCCGGTGATCACCGTCGCGCTGTTCCTGCTGATGTTCCAGCGCTCGTTCGACGCGACGTTCTTCTCCGTCGAGGCCGGCGCCGACCCGCTGCTCTGGCAGCACCTGTTCTGGATCTTCGGTCACCCTGAGGTGTACATCATCGTGCTCCCGGCCTTCGGCATCGTGTCCGAGGTGTTGCCGGTCTTCTCGAAGAAGCCGCTGTTCGGCTACCCGCTGGTCGTCTTCTCGGGCGCGGCGATCGGATTCGTCGGCTGGGGGGTGTGGGCGCACCACATGTTCGCCTCCGGTCTCGGCCCCATCTCGGTCGCGGTGTTCTCGGTCGCGACCATGGCGATCGCCATCCCGACCGGCGTGAAGATCGTGAACTGGACCCTCACGATGTGGAACGGCAAGATCCGCTTCGCCACTCCGATGCTCTACGCGGTCGGTGTGATCGTTCAGTTCACCATCGGCGGACTCTCGGGCGTCACCCACTCGGTCGCCCCGTCGGATACTCAGCAGACCGACACCTATTACATCGTCGCCCACTTCCACTACGTCATCTTCGGTGGGGCCGTTCTTGGTCTCTTCGCCGGCCTCTACTACTGGTGGCCGAAGATGTTCGGCAAGATGCTGAATGAGCGTCTTGGAAAGTGGAACTTCTGGCTGACCATCATCGGCATGAACTTGACGTTCGGGCCGATGCACATCGTTGGCCTTCAGGGACAGCCACGCCGCATGTATGTCTGGACTGAGAACCGGGCTGGCGAGGGCTTCTTCAATATCGGCTTCTGGAATCTCATCGCCTCCATCGGCTCTCTGGTGCTCAGCCTCGGCGTGTTGCTGTTCCTCATCAACATCTACGTGTCGCATCGCAAGGGAACCCAACCCGCTCCGCTCGACCCGTGGGATGCTCGCTCGCTTGAGTGGATGACCGCGAGCCCGCCGAAGGAGCACAACTTCGACGCGATCCCGACCGTCGGTCACCTCGATGAGTTCTTCCACCGCAAGTACGAGGATCGCGGCACCGAGGATCACCACGACTACCACCAGGTCGCCACCGCCGAGGATCTCCTCGCCGAGCAGGAGGCCAACGCGGAGAAGCACATCCACTTGCCGTCGCCCTCGTATTGGCCGATCCTCTTGGCCTTCGCGCTGCCGATCATGGCTTACGGCGTCATCTACAACATCCTGCTGATCGCCGCCGGCGCGCTCTTGGCGCTCGTGTCCCTGTACGGATGGGGCATGGAACCGCACACCGCCACCGACGATGATTACGACCCGCCGACCACCGGCACCGACTTGGAGGTCGCGAGCCATGGCTGATACCGCCGTCGCGACCCCGGTCGCCCACGATGACCACTCGGACCATGGTGCTCACCACACCTCCACTGGCTTGTCGAACAACAAGTTGGCCATGTGGATGTTTCTCGGATCGGAGTGCCTGCTCTTTGGCGGTCTGATCTCTACGTACATGCTGTATCGGGGACGTCACTCCGAGAACCTCGGGCCCGATCAGGTGTGGGACATCCCCTTCACCTCGGCGTCGAGTTTCGTGCTGCTCATGTCGTCGCTGACGATGGTGCTCGCCGTCACCTCGGCGAACCGGGCGGACGACCGGAACACGAAGGTCTGGCTCTCGGTCACCGCCCTACTTGGAGCCCTCTTCGTCGCCGGACAGGTGTACGAGTTCACCACCTTCTACCGCGAGGGTCTCGGCTTCACGACGAGCCTCTTCTCCTCCAGCTTCTACACCCTCACCGGTTTCCATGGCGTCCACGTGACGGTCGGGATCATCATGTTGATGTCGCTTGTCGGCATGATCTCGAAGAACCGCGTGCCCGGCTCGAAGGCGGAAACCGTTGAGCTGTTTGGTCTCTATTGGCACTTCGTCGACGTGGTGTGGATTCTGATCTTCACCCTCGTCTACCTGATCCCGGCCTGATGGGAGCGAGATGACCGCCACCGACACCTCCGCTCACGACGACACCCATCAGGAGCATGGGCTGTCCGATCTCGGCTATGTGAAGATCGCGATCGCTCTCGCCATCGTGACGGCGATCGAGGTAGCTCTCAGCTACACCCAAGACCAACTCGGAGCGCTCTTCCTGCCTCTGCTCCTCATCCTGATGGGCGTCAAGTTCTTCAGCGTGGTGCTGTATTTCATGCACCTCAAGTTCGACAACCGACTCTTCAGCGTGATGTTCTACATCGGCATCGTGCTGGCGGTCGGGTGTTACTGCGTCGCGCTCGCCTCGATGCACTTCTTCTCGGCCTGATCTAGGGAGGCGCCCATGCTGGCGCAGACGGACAATCCGTACACCGTCGACCCGTGGGCTTTCGTGCCGCACCCCGAAGTGTGGCTGTTGGTGTCGTTCTTGGTCGGCGCGTACGTGTACATGGTGCGTGTTATCGGACCAACGGCCGTTGGTCCGGGCGAGCGTCCGGTGACCGCGCGCAATGTGCGGGCGTTCACGGCGGCCATCGTGATCCTCTGGGTGTCGAGCGACTGGCCGGTTCATGACATCAGCGAGGACTACCTGTACTGGGTGCACATGTTCCAGCACATGGCGCTCTCGTTCTTCGTTCCTCCGCTCGCGCTGATCGCGACACCGGCGTGGCTCATGCGCACCATCATCGGCACGGGGGTCGGGTACCGGACCCTGAAGTGGTTCTGCCATCCGGTGGTGGCGGGCGTGCTGTTCAACGGGGTCGCCATGCTCACGCACATCCCGCTGCTCGTGAACGCCTCGGTCGGCGACGGCTTCTGGAACGGCGCTCTGCACTACGGCCTCCACGTCGCGGTGGTTGTGGCGAGCCTCCTCATGTGGATGCCGGTCGTCGGCCCCATCCAGGAGTTCCGCATCGGCGTGCCAGGGAAGATGATCTACCTCTTCCTCCAGTCCGTTGTTCCGACGGTGCCCGCCGCCTGGCTCACCTTCGCCGAGGGAAGCGTCTACGACGCCTACGAGACTCCGATCCGGCTGTGGGGGATCTCGGTTGCCAGCGATCAGCAGCTCGCGGGGGCGGTCATGAAGTTGATCGGCGGGATGTACCTCTGGGCGATCGTGATCTACATTTTCGCCACGCAATTCGCGAAGGGCTACGGCACCCGCCAAGATCTCCGACGGCCACCAGAGCCACCCCTCACCACTGAGGACGTCGAGAAAGCGTTCGCTGCCTCGACACCGGTGGTCGAGGACCACTGACCGGTTCGAGCCCCCGTTCGTGGCGCCGAAGGCAGCGGTAGTCTCCGACCGGTGATCGACGTCCGGCTGCTCCGCGCGAATCCCGCTGAGGTGCGCGCCGCATTGGCGCGCCGGGGGGACCCTGAACTCGATCAGGTCGTTCTGCGCGCGCAGGCCGCTGACGATCGGCTGCGAGAGATCACGGCCCGACGCGACCAGATTCGGGCACGCGTGAACGAGCTGTCCCGTGAGGTCGGGCGCCTCCGGCGCGAAGGCGATGTTGAAGCGGCCGAGGCCCTTCAGGGGGAAAGCCGAGAACTCGGCTCGGAGGAGTCGGTGCTCGCCGCTGAGCATGACTCGATGGCCGCTGATCTCCGTGAGTTGCTCCTCGTGATTCCGAATATCCCGAACGCCGACGTGCCTGACGGAGTGAGCGACGCCGACAATCCAGTGATCGCCGGTCCCTATCTGCCCGAGGGAGGCGAGGAGGGTTTCGCCGAGCATCAGCGTGTTCCGCACTGGGAGATCGGGGCCCAACTCGGCATCCTCGACAACGAGCGGGCGACGAAGATCGCCGCGTCGATGTTCACTATGCAACGCGGCGCCGGCGCGACGCTGGCGCGGGCGCTGTGCCAGTACGCGCTCGATTCGAACGCCGACGCCTTTGAGGAGGTTCGCCCGCCGACGTTGGTGTCGACGGCGACGTTGACCTCAACGGGTCAGCTGCCGAAGTTCGCCGATGATGCCTACGCCATCGAACGAGACGACCTGTGGTGCATCCCGACGGCTGAGGTGCCGCTCACCTCGATCCACGCTGGAGAGATACTCGATCAAGCCGAATTGCCGCTGCGATTCATGGCTTACTCGCCGTGTTACCGGCGCGAGGCGGGTTCGGCCGGTCGCGACACCCGCGGTATGTTGCGGTCTCACGAGTTCGACAAGGTCGAGATCCTCGCCCTCTCGACGCCCGAGCAAGCACCGGTGTTGCTGACCGAGATGATCGGTCGGGTGGAGCGGATGATCTCGTCGCTCGGCCTGCACCATCGAGCGATCGAGATCTGCACCGGCGATCTCGGTCAGAGCCATCACCGCAGCGTCGATATCGAGGTTTACGCCCCCGGGTGCGGGCAGTGGCTCGAGGTCTCCTCGGTCAGCTGGTTCTCCGACTACCAGGCTCGCCGCGCCGATATCCGCTATCGGCCACTTGACGACGAGGGTCGGCCACAGAAGGGCACCGCGCTCGTCCACACACTCAATGGTTCGGCGCTCGCTGTGCCCCGTGTATGGGCCGCCATTCTCGAGACCCACCGGCAAGCTGACGGATCGGTGGCCGTTCCCGAGGTGCTGCGACCGTATATGCGCGGTATCGAGCGCATCGGCTGATGGCCGACGCCGACCAGATCCGGTCGAGGCGGATCCAGTACGAGACCGAGGGTCTCGATGTCGCCGACGTTGATCGTGATCCGGTCGCCCAGTGGCATCACTGGTACGACCAGGCGATTGAGGCGGGCCTCGTCGAACCGGAGGCCATGACGGTCGCGACGGTTGACGCGGATGGTCGACCCGACGCTCGGATCGTGCTCGTGCGTGGTGTCGACTCCGATGGCGTGGTGTTCTTCACCAACCATCGCTCGGCGAAGGGCGCGCAATTGTCGGCGAATCCGAACGTCTCAGCGGTCTTCGGATGGCTCGGGCTCCATCGCCAGGTCCGAGTGCGGGGTGCGGTTACTCGGCTCAGTGACTCGCACAGCGATGAGTATTTCGCCTCGCGCCCTCGCGGCAGTCGGGTTGGCGCTTGGGCGTCGCCCCAGTCAGAAGTGATCGATGGCCGAGCTCATCTCGATCGGCTCGTGGCCGAGGTCGAGCAGCGCTTCGGAGATGGCGAGGTGCCTCGTCCCGAGTTCTGGGGCGGTTGGTTGATCGCGCCCACCGAATGGGAGTTCTGGCAGGGTCGGCCGAGCCGCCTGCACGATCGCCTTCGTTACCGACGCGCTGACGACGGTTGGACGATCGAGCGACTGGCACCTTGATCCCGGTGGCCCGCGCTCCACATCCTCTTTAGGATGGAGGGGTCATGACGATCGCCGGTAACCCCCCCGACGTGCTCCCACAGGCGAACGACCCGTGCTGGTGCGGGAGCGGGCGCCGTTACAAGCGTTGTCATCGAGCATCCGAGGGCCGGGTGTTGCCGGGCGTGATCTCACCGATGCGCAGCGTGCCCGATCACATCGAGCGTCCGAGTTACGCCGATACCGGTGTCGTGGAACGTTGGGACGAACCGGTCGTGAAGAGCGACGACGTGATCGAGCGCATGCGTCACGCCGGTCGGGTTGCCGCCGAGGTGCTCCGTCTCTCTGGAGAGTTCCTTCGTCCGGGGATCACCACCGATGAGGTCGATGAGTACACCCACGGGCTCTTTATCGAGCGTGGGGCCTACCCCTCGACCCTCAACTATCACGGTTACCCGAAGAGCCTCTGCAGTTCGGCCAACGAGGTCATTTGTCACGGGATCCCCGACTCCCGCGTGATCCGCGACGGCGACATCATGAACCTCGATGTGACTGGGTTTATCGGCGGTGTTCACGGTGATACGAACGCGACGTTCCTGATCGGCGAGGTGAGCGAGGAGAATCGTCGGCTGGTGCGAGTGACCGAGGAATGCATGTGGCTCGGCATCGAGGCCGTGCGGCCCGGGAAGCCGCTCAGCGATATCGGGCGAGCGATCGAGGACCACGCGAAGGCGCACGACTACGGCGTTGTCCGGGCGTTCATCGGTCACGGAATCGGCGAGCAGTTCCATACGGACATTCAGGTGCTCCACTACTACGACTCGCGCGCCACAACGATCATGCGGCCGGGCATGGTGTTCACCATCGAGCCGATGATCACCCTTGGCTCGTGGCAGCACCGAATGTGGGACGACGGATGGACAGCGGTCACCTCGGATGGTCGCTGGACGGCCCAGTTCGAGCACACGATCCTCGTGACCGACGATGGCGCTGAGGTGCTCACTGGCGGCGACGGCGCTGTGTCGAGTCGTAACCCGATGTCACGCTGATCGCACCGGCGCTCGATGAACGTGCCGGGAACCGGCGAGGCTCATCGAACGACCATGACGGTGTAGACCCCCGAAGAACGGAGACACGATGAATCCGACACGCCTCGCCCTCTTGGCCATTGCCCCGCTTGTTCTCGCGGCCTGCGGGGGCGATGACCCGATCACGATCGAGGGTCAGTGGGCCCGCACCAGCCCGGCGATGGCGTCGATGGGTGCCGCGTACATGGACATCAC
>JAFMMJ010000075.1 GCA_017859785.1 Ilumatobacteraceae bacterium | reverse complement strand
CCCACACCACCGGCGATCCGATACGTCTCGAACAGACCCATCTGCGCCCAGCGCAGACCGAACCCGTAGCGGATCGCGTCGTCGATCTCTTCCGTGGTCGCCACCCCGTCGTTCACCAGCCAGAGCGCCTCACGCCACACCGCCTCAAGGAACCGGTCGGCGATGTGGGCGGGAATCTCGCGGCGCACGTGAAGCGGGTGCATCCCGATACCGCGATACCACGACTTCGCCCGTTCGATGACCTCGTCGCTGGTCGCTGGGGAGGCCACCACCTCGACGAGGGGAAGCAGATACACCGGGTTGAACGGGTGGCCGACGATGAGGCGTTCAGCGTGTTCAACTCCTGCGGCGAGTTCACTTGGGGTGAACCCCGAGGTCGACGAGGCGATAATCGCGCCCTCTGGTGCTGCGGCGTCGATGGCAGCGAGGGTCGAGTGTTTGATGTCGAGGCGCTCCGGAACGCTCTCCACCACCAACTCGGCCTGTTCGCACGCCTCGGCGAGACTGGCGGTGAAGGTGACCGAGCCACGATGGGCGGTGTCGACATCGAGCGCGTCCCAGGCCGCGACCGCGTTCTCTGTCACCTCTTCGAAGATCTCGGGGGCGCTCGGTGAGGGGTCCGACACCGTGATGTCGACCCCGCGGAGATGTAGCCGACTGGCCCAACCCGCGCCGATGACCCCGCAACCGACGATCGCGGCGCGGGAGGGAAGTGAGGCGGAGTCGTCGCTCACGAGTGCTTCGTCAACGACAGGTCGTCACGCACCTCGGCGGCGCTCTTGATGCCGACGCCGAGACGGTCGAGGATCTCGACCGCGCGGGTCACGAGATCACCATTGGTGGCCAACTGTCCCCGTCCGAGATACAGGTTGTCCTCGAGGCCGACGCGGATGTTGCCGCCGGCGATTGCGGCGAGCGCCACATACTCCATCTGACGGCGACCAAGGGAGAACGCGCTCCAGGTCCAATCGTCGGGAACGTTGTTCACCATCGCCATGAACGTGTTCACGTCGGGCGGAGCGCCCCACGGCACCCCCATGCAGAGCTGCACCATCACCGGGGTGGCGATCAAACCCTCATCGACCAGTGACTTGGCTTGCCAGAGGTGGCCGGTGTCGAACACCTCGATCTCGGCGCGAACACCGAGACCGGTGATCTGCCGGGCCATCTCGCGAAGCGTCGCCGTCGAGTTCGTCATGATGTAGTCGCCCTCGCCGAAGTTCATCGTGCCGCAGTCGAGGGTGCAGATCTCCGGGCGAAGGGCCGCGATGTGCTCAAGACGCTCGGTGGCCCCGGCCATATCGGTGCCGACCTCGGCGAGGGGGAGCGGACGCTCAGCAGAGCCGAGGGTCAAGTCGCCACCCATGCCCGTCGTCAGGTTCAACACGACATCAACATCGGCGTCGCGCACGCGCTCGACGACCTCGGTGTAGAGCGCCAGGTCGCGCGAGCCCATCCCGGTGATCGGGTCGCGCACATGGATATGCACCACCGCCGCACCCGCTTTCGCTGCGGAGATGCACTCGGCGGCGATCTGCTCGGGGGTGACTGGCACCTTGTCGCTCTTGTCGACGGTGTTCCCGCTGCCGGTGACAGCGCAGGTGATGAAAACCGAACTCATGTGTGAGCCTCCTCGCGGTGGTGGGTGCGGGCGAGCACCCGCAGTCGTGACTTCACGTCATCGTGATCCATGTAGCAGCCGCGCAGATGGCGCGTGCCGCCGCTGTCGAAGGGATCGCGACCGTGCAGCACGCGGCGGTTATCGAAGCCGACGAGGTCGCCGGGTTTGAACGGGTAGCTGAGCTGCAAACTCGGATCGCGCGCCACCGTCGAGAACACCCGCATCGCCTCATAGGCGCGGGGGATGTCCGCCTCGTCCATGTGTGGCGCGGTGCGCACGGGATAGAAGGCCCGAATCGTGAGTGGTTGATGCGGGCCACCGAAGTCGATCATCGGTCCGATCCAACGGTGATCGGCGTCGATCGCGCGGTTCATGAACACCCAGTCCAAGGTGGTCAGCGCCTCATACGCCTCTGCGTGATTGCGCTCAAGTTCAGCGACAAGCGCGAGGCCATCGGTCATCCGCGACCAGCCGCCCGACACCTCGTTGCGGATGCAGTGCAGGAACTGAAACCCGGGGGGCACCTCACGCGTTGGCAGATCCGTGTGCTGACCGAGACCGAGACCGGTGTTGGCGGTCGAGTTCGGCACCGGATCGGCGCGGACATCCCACACGTGGCCGAAGTTCGAGTCGCGGATCGGTCCGATGCGGCCCATGAGCTCGCCGAGAAAGTCAGGGTCGGCTGGAGTGTTGATGAGTCGGCACAGTCCGAAGGCCATCAGGGTGCTCAGCCACTCGTGGAGCACGTTCTCATTGGTCATCACGTTGGTGCCGTCAACCGTCGGCGGCTCGGTGACCGCATCGGTCGACCAGACGACCGGGCGGGGGAGCGGGGCGTCGGGCAAGTGGCCGCCATCGGCCACATGGCGGAGCCAGCCCGGGTGGATACGACCGGTCCGGTCACCCCACGTGATCGTGAGCGCTCCATCGCCATCGACCTCGCAGGTCATCGGACCGCCCGCCACCGGCAGGTCGATCGGATCGATCGTCGACTCCCGCACCACCGGATCGAGGCCATATCCGTCGGAGTTTTCCGCGAGCCAGAGCCCGTAGGCGCGGAAGGAGCGCCCGTCCTCCCATGACACCTCGATGAACCCGTCGGCGTCGATGCGCGCGGCGCTGATCGGTCGCCAAGGGTGTGGAGTGAAACCAGGAGGGATGACGGGCATCGGCTCGGCCGTGGCGTCAGATGACATGGTGACCTCCCCAAGGTCGGAGCTAGAACTCGCGCGGACTGTAACCCGAGGTAGGGCCCCGGAGCCAGCGTCTTACATGTAGCGGTCGACCCCGCCGAGGTTGGTGTAGATCATCTTGACCTGGGTGTAATGCTCAATCGAGTGGTAGCCGTTCTCCCGGCCGATCCCTGAGTGCTTGTAACCACCGAAAGGCACCGATTCCGGCAGTGTCCCGTAGTCGTTGATCCACACGGAGCCCGCCTCGATCGCGTTGGCCACCCGGTTGGCTCGGGCGAGGTCGCGGGAGAACACCGCTCCGGAGAGGCCGTAGGGAGTCGCATTCGCCCGTGCGATCACTTCGGTCTCGTCGTCGAAGGGGAGCACCGCCATGAGCGGACCGAACACTTCGTCGGTCACGAAGCCCATGTCGTCGTCGCAGTCGGCGAACACGGCGGGCGTGACGTAGTTGCCTGAGGTGAGCGACGGATCGCTCGGCAGGTCACCACCGACGATGTGGCGCGCCCCGGAGGCGCGAGCGAGCTCCATATACGACATCACCTTGGTGTGGTGCTCGCGAGACACCAGCGGGCCGATCACCGTCTCGGGATCGAAGGGATCACCGACCCGCAGACCGGCGACGCGTTCAGCGAGCCCATCGAGGAAGGCCTCGTAGACGCCGCGTTGCACGAAGACTCGAGTTCCGTTCGAGCACACCTGGCCCGTGGAGAAGAAGTTGTTCGTCAGCGATGCGTTGCGGGCGCTCTCGATGTCGGCGTCATCGAAGACGACGATCGGCGACTTGCCGCCGAGTTCGAGCGTGACCTTCTTCAGCGTCGCCGCGGCGCCAGCCATCACGGCCTGACCAGTGGTCACCTCGCCGGTGAGCGACACCTTCGCGATACCGGGATGCGCCACGAGCATCCGACCGACCCGAGCGTCACCTTGCACGACGTTGAACACTCCCGGTGGCACACCGGCCTCGAGATAGATGTCGGCGAGAGCGAGCGCAGAGATCGGGGTGACCTCAGCGGGCTTGAAGATCATCGCGTTACCGCAGGCGAGTGCGAGACCCGACTTCCACATGGCGATCTGGATCGGGTAGTTCCACGCGCCGATACCGGCGCACACCCCGAGCGGCTCGCGTCGCATGCGCGCGAAGCCCCCGGGGAAGTCGAGGGTCTCGCCGTGGAGGCTCGGCGCGATCCCCGCGTAGAACTCGATGACGTCAGCCCCAGTTGGCACATCGACGCTCGAGGTCTCCGCGATCGGGCGACCGGCATCGAGGGTGTCGAGGGCGGCGAGCTCATCGTTGCGGTCGCGGATGATCTGAACGGCGCGCCGAAGGATGCGAGACCGATCCATCGCCGTCATCGACGACCACTCCTCGAAACCGGCGCGGGCTGACACGACCGCCGCGTCCACCTCGGCCTCGCCGGCCTGTTCGACTTGGCAGATCACCGAGTTGTTCCCCGGGTGCACCGTCTCGAAGCACTCGCCCGAGGTTGAAGCAACGCGCTCGCCGGCGATCAGCGATCGTTGGGTCGGAAGGGTGCTGGACGCGTCGAGAGGTGCCACCGCGCAGACGCTACCGAGCGCGGCCCGCACGGGCTGACGGCGTTCCGATGCGCAACGCTCATCGCATAGCGTGCGGACGTGGAACTCAAGGTCCGTCAACTCGAGGTGTTCCAGGCTGTCTACGAGACGGGTTCGGTCACCGGGGCGGCGGCGCGTCTCCACTGCTCGCAGCCGGCGGTGAGTGCCTCCCTCGCCAACTTCGAGCGGCAGCTCGGGCTCCGTCTCTTCGACCGCGCCCGTGGTCGTTTCACCGCGACACCCGAAGCCGACCTCCTCTACGCCGAGGTGGAGCGCGGGCTGATGGGCATCAACCGAATCGCGACCCGGGCCGCTGGTATTCGGGCGGGCCGCACCCGGCACATGCGAATCGGGATCGACGGCTCGCCAGCTATCGGGTTCGTCCCGACGGCTGTTGCGTCATTTCTTGCTGATCATCCCGACGTCACGATCGACATCGAGTCGAGACCCTCAACGGAGATCGTCGACCTCGTCGCCAATCGACTGCTTGACGCTGGAGTTGTCGAGCCAGCCATCGACCGAGCAGGCGTGCGCGCCGAACCGTTCACTCCTGCATGTGTCTGCCTCGTGCCGGCCGATCATCAACTTGCCTCCGAAGAGGTCCTCACGCCTCAGTTGCTCTCGGGCGTGCCGATGATCGGTTGCTTTGAGCGGCATCCGATTGACGTGCAACTTGTCGAGGTCTTTGAGGAGGCGGACTGCGAACTCAATATCGTCGCCCGCGGCTACTACCACAACACCTCGCGCAACCTCGCTCGATGCGGGATCGGGATCGCGGTGGTCGACTCGATGAACGGCTCTATCGGAGTTGACGACGGTCTCGTCACCCGGCCGTTCATCCCGGAGATCGCCTACGAGATGGGAATTGTCTCGGTCGACACTCCGAACTTCGACCCGATCGTCGACGAACTCATCTCCTACCTGTGGACCGCGGTGGCGTCACAGGGGATCGAGGTTCCCGCCGGCCGCGTCCGCTAACTCACTGCTCAAGCGCCGTCACTCGAACGGGATCGCTGTCACCTCGGCCTCGATTGAACCGTTCGGACTATCGACCGTAAGGCGGGTTCCCGCCTCCCAGCAGTCTCGGTCAAGCATCGCCATCGCCACGCCGCGACCGAACCGCGGTGACTGCGCGGCCGAGGTCAAGTCGCCGACGCGTCGCTCACCCTGGCGCACGGTCCAGCGCTGGCGGACGGTCGGTAGTGCGGCGGTGTCAAGGAAGAGGCCGGTGATCGCACGGGATATCCCACGGTCGCGCTCGGCGCGCAGCGCATCACGCCCAATGAAGTCGATGTCGGCGTCGAGATGGCAGTACTGGTCGAGGCGACACTGCAGCGGGTTGTCGTCGATCGTCGCGTCGCCGCCGTAGGAGATGAGTCCTCCCTCGATCCGCTCGATGAGGTTCGGGCATCCGGGGCGGACCTCGAGGTCGCGGCCGGCCTCGTCAAGGGCGTCCCAGAGTGGTCCGGCGAGGTCGTCGTTGTCGACGTAGATCTCGAAGCCACCCTGTTTCGACCATCCGGTCCGAGCGACAAGGAAGGGGTGGCCACCGAAGTCGAGGTGCGCGAATCCGAAGAAGCCGATCCCCGCGACAGAATCACCGAACACCCGGGACATCAATTCGTCCGCTTTCGGGCCCTGCACGGCGAGCGGGTTGACGTTTGGTTCGAAGATTTTCACGTTGAGGTTGAGTCCATGCGCGAGTCCGAGCGCCCAAAGCGCGACGTCGGAATCCGCAATCGAGAACCAGAACCGGTCGTCCGCGAGTTTGAGAATGACCGGATCGTTGATCAGGCCGCCTCGCCCATCCACGAGCGGGGCGTAGTAGCAGCGGCCAACCTTCGACCGAGTCAGGTCGCGGGGGGTCATCAACTGCACGAGGTGTGCGGCATCGGGCCCACTGATCTCGACCTGGCGCTGCACCGAGACATCCCAAAGTTGGACGTGCTCTTTGAGGTGCCAGTAGTCGTCCTCAACTGAGACGAACTTGAGGGGGAGGAGCATGTGGTTATAGACGGTGTACGCGCCGACTCCGTAGGCCTCGATACGTGAGGTGAACGGGGTGCTCCGGATTCTCGTGTTGCTCCAGATCTCGGGTGCGCTCATCGCGGCTCCTTGCGCTCGGCGTCGAATGGACGTCGGCACGCTAGGCGGTCGGACATAACTGGAACATACAAAAACTCCGATTAGTTATCAGTTCTGTCTATGTAATGGGGTGGCCGAGGGGGCGCGCATCGACCTGGTGTGACCTCGCCGCAGTCATAAACGTTGGTTATGAAGAATAGGAACCTTTTCGACTGAGACTCTGGCCCTCGTGCATGTCCACGCCGTACTGTCCAGCCACCAGCTCGCCCGTTCGGGGGAACACTCCGGTGCGCTGTGGATCGGGGGACGGGGCTGGCCGAACCACCTAGGAGGATGTTTTGAGGACCAGAGGACGACTCGTGAGGGCGCTCGCGCCGATGGTGGCACTCGCCACGATCGCCGCCGCCTGTGGAGGAACTGACGACGATGCGGCCGACGCGCCAGCACCGGCGGCGGAAGATGCTGGCGACGCCGGCGATTCCGGAGCGGAGGCCGACAGCGGCGATGACGGCGCCGATGACGCCGCAGCGAGCGACAGCGGAGATGACGCTGGTTCCGATGCCGCCGCGGATGACGCGGCCTCTGGGCCGTCCGGTCACCTGAAGATCTCCGTGTCGACTTTCCCGAACTCGCTCATCCCGCCGAACGCCGCCGAGCGCAACGCGATCAACGTGATGCAGCAGATCTTCGACGGTCTCACTCACGTGACCCCCGACGGTGAGATTGCCCCGGCGCTCGCCGAGAGCTGGACCATCTCCGACGACGGACTGGTGTACACCTTCCAGCTCCGCGACGGAGTCACCTTCCATGACGGCACCAGCCTCGACTGCCAGGACGTCATCGACACCTACACCATCGCTCGCGACCCGGTGAACGCCTACGCGTACACCTACGAGACCGCCGAGCCGTCCTGCGGATCGAGTGATCTCGAGTTGCTCCTCACCACCGAGGCGCCGGACCCGCTGCTGCTCCGCCGCCTGATGGAGATCGGCATCACCTCGAGTGAGCAGGCCGCGCAAGGCCTCGCCGCCTGGGAAGAGCAGATGATCGGCGCTGGCCCGTTCAAGGTCGTCGAGTGGGTCAAGGGTGAGCGCATCGAGCTCGCCGCCCACGA
>JAFMMJ010000074.1 GCA_017859785.1 Ilumatobacteraceae bacterium | reverse complement strand
AGCTGTTGGAGTCGGATCTGGCGCCACGTCGATGGAATGAGGTCGTCTCCGCGGGCCACCTGATCGATTCCTGAATCGGCGTCGTCGACCACGACCGCCAGTTGATACGCGGGAACCCCATCAGCACGGACCACGACGAAGTCATCGACGCGACCGGTCCGCTCGCCGGCGATGCCGTCCACGAAGGAGATCTGCTCATCTTCCGCCCGTAGACGCCAGGCGGGACGACGACCGTCGCGCTCGAAACGCGACCGCTCGTCGCGGGTCAGGTGTCGGCAGGTCCCCGGATACGCGTCGGGAGGCGCCGGCCCGTTGGGTGCGGAAGCCGCGGCCTCGATCTCCTCCCTGATCTCCCTCCGGGTGCAGTAACAGGGGTAGAGCAGATCTCGATCGCGGAGCTCAGCGACCACTTCAAGATGTCGGTCGAGCCGGGCGCTCTGTCGAACGGGTTCGTCATCACCGCGCACCCCAATGCTGGCGAGATCGTCAAGCTGTCGGGCCTCATAGGCCTCGGAAGCCGCGACGTGATCGAGGTCCTCCACTCGCAGCAGGAAACGGCGTCCACCTGATCGGGCGAGCAGCATCGCCCCGAGCGCGGTGCGCAGGTTGCCGACATGGAGGTCACCGGTCGGTGAGGGTGCGAAGCGACCGGCCACGGGTCCATTCTGGTGAGATGGGACGGCGGGCTGAGGGACGGCGAGTGCCGAGTCGCCGGTCGTCACCGTCGCGCTCCTCCGGCTCATCCCTCGACCGACGCCGACGAATGGACCTGATCTTGGAGCGTGACGGAGCGAGCTGTGTGTGGTGCGCGAGTCCGTTCGACGAACGCCTCAACACAGCGACCACCGAGCACCTCGTTCCCCGCATCAAAGGCGGTCCGAGTTGGATCGAGAACGAGGTCGCGGCCTGCCGCAGGTGCAACTCGGCGCGCGGCCACCGTGGACTCGGCGAGTTCGCTGACGAGTGCGAGGGGCTCGGCCGTGAGGTCGACCGGGAGCGGATCGTGCGCTGTCTCAACGCGCTGAGCGCGGCGATCGCTGAGCGCGGTGGTCAACGACGGGCGCGCCCCTACATCGCCACCCAACTCCGGCGGCTGGACGTTTAGTCTGCGGAGATGCGCTGCGAGGGATGCCGAGCGGAGCGGGTCGACGAGGCGGCGCGCTTCTGCAACAGCTGCGGCACTCCGTTCTCCTCGTCGGATGCCGATGTCGGTGAGGCGGAGACTGACGGCCTCGACGATCTCGCTTCCACGATGCTGATGGAGCAGGTCGCCGGGTCCGCGGTGTCGGAGACCGCGAGGCGCGACGCCGGGGCCGACGGTCCGATCGCGGAGGCGATCGTGTGGGCCGATGCCGACGATCAAGTCGATCCCGACGGCATGGAGCGGGGCCCGGTGACCGACCCGACCCCGATTGAACTCGTGCGCTCATGGGAGCCGCGAGCGATGCCGACCGAGCCGGTCTCAACGGTCGCGCCACGCCCCGCTTCCCCGCCGCCGGCCCGTGACACGACCGAGACCGGTCCAGTGCGCCTCCGTCCGACCGTCATGACGACGGTCGGTGTGCTGCTCACCGGGGTCGTGTTGCTCGGGTTCACCCTCGACCTTCTGCGGATCTCGACGACCGCCCCCGCGGATCTGCTCACTGCGGCGCGGTCGACCGGGTTCCGCATCGGCACCTGGCATGTCGATGACCTCGCCTCGAACCTCGGCATCACCGGTCTCATCATCGCCGTGCTCGCCGCCATCGGCGCGGTGGGGACGGTGCTCGGACGCGCTTGGGGCGCCGGGATGATTGGCGGTTCGGGGCTATCGGCGGCCGGCGTAGCTGCACTCGCTATCGGTCTGATCGAGCAACCAGTCGGGGCGGCGACCCGCTTCGCCGAACTCGGGGCCTCCGAGGCCTTCACCGTCACGATCGAGCGTCCGCTCGGCTACTGGATGCTGCTCGCCACGGTCGCTGCCGGTGTCGTCACGTTCTTCGCTTCCGTCAACGAGATTTTCCGAGATCGCCGCCACGACCTCAACCCCCTGATCGGCGCGGTTGGAGCGCTCGCCGTGGTGGGGGCGGCACTCGGTCCGCTGTGGCCGAGCGGTGGCGCCGCGTTCGCGGACAACTGGATGGTCGGCTCAGCGGACGGCGCCTGGCCGACCCTGCTGGTGATCGCTCGACTCATCCAAGTTGGGGCGTTGGCGGTCGGCGGGGTGCTCGGCTTCCTGCTCGTGCGCCGGCACGGGCTCGGTCTCGTCGTCGGAGCGCTGGCACCGGCTGCCTGGATGGTTGCGACAGCCTGGATCGACATCGGTGCGAATCCGATTGGGCCGGCCTATCGGAACCCGGGCGGTGGCAGCGGGGTCGAGACCCTCACCGTGGTCGGCACGGTCGCGGCGGTCGCTCTTCTGGCTGTGGCGGCGAGCGTCGCCTGGGAGAACGACACCTCGCGCCGATAACGGTCAACTGAGGAGCGCGTTGCGATACGAGTGCGTCCCGTCGAACCGTCCGAGGAGGTACTCGCCGGTGATCATCGGCTCGTGGGTGCTGGACCCGTCGTCGGCCCGGCAGGTTGGGAGGCATTCGATTCGCGTGTGGAAGCCCGGCTCCACGAAGAACGGGATCGAGTAGCGATCGGTCTCGGGCGGATTGACGACCCGATGGGGATTCGAGACGTATCGGTCGTTGGTCCAGATCGCCATGAGATCGCCGAGGTTGACGACAGCCGAACCGTCGGGCACGACGACATCGATCCAGTGGCCGTCTCGGGTCTGCACCTGCAGCCCGCCGATGCCGTCGTCGGTGAGCACGGTGACGCTCCCGTAGTCGGTGTGGGTACCGCAGCCGGGTTGACCGGGGGCCGGAGCCACTCGAGAGGTCGGCGGGTAATGGAGCATCCGCAGGTGGTACATGAACCCATGGCCGAGGCCCTCGAACCAGGTCGACTCGAGGCCGAGCGCGACGGCGAGTCCGCGATGCGCTCGGAGGCTCGCCTCCTCGGCCTCGTCGAAGTAGGCCTGCCATGCCTCACGAAATCCGGGAAGGTCGGGCAGCCGGTTCGGACCGTGCAGCGGGGTGCCCGCGATGACCTCGGGATGATCTGGGCCGTGGTCGACGCCCGAGTCGATCGTCTCCTTCAGGTCACCGGGCCGTGGCTGCGACAGGTCGTCGCTACCGGCGACCGCGCCCTCGAGCGCCTCGGCGCCGATGCCGACATATCCACGATGGCAGTCGCTTCCCGCGATCGAGATGCGCTCCTTCTCCTCCGTCGGCAAGGCGAAGAACTCCCGCATTGCGTCGAGCAACTCGGCTTTGGTGGATGACTCGATGCCGTGTCCAACGGCGAGGAGGAAACCGAGTTCTCGACAGGTCTCGTCGATGATCCGGGCCTGTTCGAGGGCGTCCGGTGAGCCGTGATCAGCGCCGGTCGCGAACGGCGACAGGTCGACGGTCGGAAGCGTTGACGACTCAGCGTTCACCAAGACGACGCTAGTGCGATGCTCTCAGCCCGGCTCCGCCGGCATCACCTACCCGGGGGCCAGAGCGGGTCTATGTTCACGGCTGTGAGTGGTGCCGGTCACCCCGCGCTGGAGGCCATCGAGTCGCGTATCTGGGAGGCGGCCCGTCAGTTGGGTCTCGCCGACGGACTTGTCAAGAACGTCATCGCGCCCCGACGCGTGCTCGAGGTTTCGGTGCCGTTCACCCGGGCCGACGGCACCCGAGGTCACACGACCGGCTGGCGGGTGCACCACAACACGACCCGAGGCCCAGCAAAGGGTGGCGTCCGCTATCACCCCGAGGTGTGCCGTGATGAGGTCGTCGCGCTGGCCGCCGGCATGTCGCTCAAGTGCGCGCTGATGAACCTGCCGCTCGGTGGAGCCAAGGGCGGGGTGGCGATCGACCCACGCGCCCACACATCGAAGGAGCTCGAGCGGATCACCCGTCGTTACACGACCGAGATCTTCCCGTTGATCGGCCCCGACAAGGACGTGCCGGCTCCCGACGTCGGCACCAATGCCCAGGTGATGGCCTGGATGATGGACCAGTACTCGATGGCTATGGGCTACGCAGTGCCCGGCGTGGTGACCGGTAAACCGATCGAGCTCTACGGGTCGCTCGGACGTGAATCGGCCACCGGTCGAGGGGTTGTCGAAGCGGCGACGCTCGCCGGTGCCGAGATGGGCATCGAGATGGAGGGGGCGCGGATCGTGATCCAGGGCTACGGCAACGTCGGTTCCTGGGCGGCACGGCTCGCGGCCGCGCGCGGCGCTCGGATCGTCGCGATCTCCGATGTCGACGGCGCGATCCACGATGCGAGCGGTCTCGATCTCGAGGCCATCGACCGGGCGCTCGTCGACGGCGCCTACTCGCTCGTCGAGACCGGGGTGGGCGATGTCATCGGATCAGGTGTCGAGGCCTCTTCTGAGATGTTCGGTGTCGACTGCGACATCGTCATGCCCTGCGCTCTGTCGGGGGCGATCGGGGTCGCGGAGGCCGAGCGACTGACCGCCCGGCTCATCGTTGAGGGAGCGAACGGACCGACGACGCCAGAGGCTGATCTCGTGTTGGCCGATCGCGACATCTGGCTCATCCCCGACGTGTACGCCAACGCCGGTGGGGTCACCTGCTCCTATCTCGAGCAGTGTCAGAACTTCGCCCATCTCACCTGGTCGGAGGATGAGGTGAATGATCGGGTGGTGAGGTTGATGCGCGACGCCTATGTCCGCCTTCGCGACACGGCCGATTCGCTCGGAATCCGGCATCGGCTCGCCGCGACGGTCCTCGGATTGCGCACGATCGTCGACGCGCATCATCTGCGCGGCATGTCGCCGAGCTGACTCACCTCACCTCGCGGGGAGCGGCCCTCCACGCACGAAGTGCACCCGGTCGTAGGCGGTTCGGAAAGCGCTCACCTCGGTGCTGACGTCGTCGCCGTCAAGCAGGGTCCGGGCGATCCAGTCAGCGACCCGTTCGGCTTCTTCCGGTCCCATGCCCCACCGGACCATCTCGGGGGTGCCGAGTCGGAGCCCGGGAACATCGCCGTCGGAAGGGAGGCCTCCGTGGACTCTCGACGGCGGCAGACCGATCCCGCAGGCCAGCAGGTTCGAGTCACGCAGACGGGCAGCGGCGCGCTGACCACCTTCGGGTGTGGCGACCGCGATGTGATGAGAGTCGGTGAGGTCGTCGCCAACCCCGACGACCGGCACACCCGCCTCGCGGAGCCGGCGAGCGAGAGCACGGGCGGTCTCGACCATGCGATCGGCGTAGGCCGCACCGCACTCGATCCAGTCGAGCATCGTGAGAGCGAGAGCGGCGGTCTTCGCGACATCGAAGTTGGCGGTGAGACCCGGGTGAGCGATCGCCGTGATGCGCTCAGCGAGCGTGTCGTCGTCGGTGCAGATGATCCCGGCGGGTGGTCCACCGAGGCTCTTGTAGGTGCTCATCGTCATGAGATGCGCGCCTTGGGTGAGCGGAGACTCCCATCGACGACCCGCGAACATGCCGCAGAGATGCGCGGCGTCAAAGAGCAGGTGAGCACCGACCGAATCGGCGACCTCTCTCACCGAGCCCACCGGATGGGGTGAGAGGTTGAGGCTGCCGCCGATGGTGATGAGTCGGGGCTGAACACGTTGGGCGAGTTCGGCGAGGGCGTCGACGTCGACGGTGACGCGATCCGTGTCAACTGGAGCCTCAACGATGTTGAGGCCGTAGAGACCGGCGGCTCCCGCTCGGTGATGGGTGACGTGTCCACCGATTTCGGCCGGCGGGACGATGACGGTGTCACCGGGTTGGCAGGTCGCCATGAAGGCGTAGAGGTTCGCGATCGCTCCGGAGGCCACCCGCAGTTCGACGTGCTTGACCTGAAACACGCGGCGCACGAGGTCGTCGGCGAGCAGTTCGATCTGCTCGATGGCCTCGAGGCCCGTCTCGTATTTCTCTCCGGGGAGTCCGAGCGAGGGGCGCGTGCTGAGCCCGGCCGACAGCAGCGCCTCGGCCCGAGGGTTCATCACGTTGCTCGCCGGGTCGAGGTTCAGGCTCTCCCGCTCGTGGATGCGCCGGTTCTCCTCGACGAGTTCGTCGAGTCTCGCAGTGACACGGTCCAGGTCGCCGAGGGTGCTGTCGCCGAAGGCGCTGATGTCATCGGCCGCCATGGCCCGAGTCTGTCATCCGTCGCGCGAGGCAGCTCCAACTCCGGTACGGGTTCGTCCCTCGGGCAGCGGGGTGACGGCGGCGATGACCGCGACGGCGAGGGGAAGGATGACCACGAGGCGCGCCGCGGCCGAGAAGGAGCCGGCGGCGTCGGCAATCAGGGTGAACGCGAACGGGGCGATGGCGGTGGAGATCACCATCACCGAGGTCATTCGACCACGCCAGGTGCCGAGGGTGGCGGTGCCGATCCACCGGGCGAGGAGGGTCCCCTCGCTCGCGGCCATCGCCGACGCGGCCGAGCCGAGGGCGATGCCGAAGCCGACCGCTCCGAGGTTGGAATCGACGAACGAGACCGAGCCGACAGCGGCCGCGAGGAGCAACATGTCGATAGGGATCACGATGCGACCGGGGACCCGGTCGACAAGTCGTCCGACACCGAGAGCGACGGCAGCGGCAGCGAGGCTCTGCGGCACGAAGTTGCCAGCGGCCGCGGTCGCGGAGATTCCTCGCTCGCCGAGGACGGCGATCTGGTGGAAAGCAAGCGCAGTCGAGACGAACCCGGTGGTCGCGTAGCCGGCGGTCACCACCAGGAAGCCGTTGCGGCGAAGATGCCGTGGTGCGAGCACCTCGTCGGCGGTGGTGTCACCGGGGTCGTCGAGGGGGTTGGGGTGTTCGAGCCGGAGTCGAACCATTCGGGTGGAAGTGATGAGTCCGACCACCACGACAACCGAACCGAGGATGACCCAAGTGGTCCTCCAACCGAATTCGGGGATGAGACGCGAGGCGATCAGCGGGGTGAGGGCGATCGCTGAACCACCAACAGCGGTGAGCAATCCGAGGGCGGCGCCGCGTCGCTCCAGAACGTTTTTCGCGACGAAGACGGTGGCCGAGAGCGACATGCCGGTCTGCCCGAATGACCGCAGCCCGTAGATCGCGATGGTGAGAACGATCAAGTTGGGGGAGAACGCGGCGAGTACGGCGGCGGTGCCGAGGGCGATAGCCACGAGTCGAAGGCCTGAGGCGACACCGTCCCGGTCGAGGCGGCGCCCAAGCCAGGTGCCGGTGGTGGAGGCGGCGAGGGTGCCGAGCAGATAGGCGAAGGTGAGTTGGCTTCGGGTGACGTCGAGTGCCTCGGTGATCGGGTCGACGAAGACGGAGAAGCCGGCGGTCTGTCCGGGGCCCGACAGGGCGATGAGCACGGCGCCGGTGAGGATGATCGATCGACGGCGACGGTTTCGGGTGGGGGGCACAGGTCTCCTCGAGGGTGGACCCGCAACCTACCCAGTGCGTTGGCGCTGATCGGGCTTCGGGACTCGCTGCCGGTCGACGGCGACCCCTACGGTTCGGAGATGGTCGTACCCGCTGGAATCGTCGGAGTCGAAACCCCTGCTGGACAGGCGATGGTCGATGCCCGTTGGACGATGGCCTATGCCGCTTCAATCGGTGACGGCAACGATCGATACTTCGACACAGCGGTGACCCCGGCGGTGCATCCGATGTTCCCGGTGTGTTTCGAGTGGCCGGTGATCGTCGAGGCGATGGAGACG
>JAFMMJ010000073.1 GCA_017859785.1 Ilumatobacteraceae bacterium | reverse complement strand
GCTGAGGCGTAACTCTCAGCCGAGCAGACCGACGAGGGCCTCGCGGGTCGCGGCCAACTCGTCACGGGAACCGAACGCTGAGGCGGCGAAGGTCGTCGTGCCGCAACCTTCGAGTGCTCGGATGCGGTCCTGCACCTCGGTCGCTGTGCCGATGATCGCGACATCAGCCGGGGTAGCGGCACCCTCCCGATCGAGCATCGCTCGATATGAGGGCAACTGGCCGTAGATGGCGTAATCGCTGTCGGCGCGGGCGCGGGCCGCGTCGATGTCGTCGGTCACGCAGACCGGGAGTCCAACGACGACCTGAGGCTCGGGGCGCCCGGCCTCCTCGGCGGCTTCGCGGATCGTCGGCGAGGTCAGCGTGCGGATGGTCTCGTGGCCGGTCATCCAGGTGATGGTGCCGTCAGCCATGCGCCCGGTGAGGCGGAGCATCTGCGGGCCGAGCGCCGCGACGAGCACCGGAGGAGCGTCCGCGGGCGGCGGGGTGATCTCGCCCCGGCCGGTGAGCGCCTCCCCAGCGAAGGAGACCCGGCGATCATGGAGCAGCGGCATGAGGATCGACAGGTAGTCGCTCATGTGGCGAACCGGGCGGTCGAAACTGATGCCCCACATTCCTTCGACGACGGGCTGGTGGCTGAGGCCGATGCCGAGCACGAGCCGACCGCCGATCGCGGCCTGGGTGGTGAGAGCCTGCTGGGCGAGCATCATCGGGTGCCGTGGATAGGTCGGCACGACCGAGGTGACCACCCGAATACCGGGAACCGACCGCGCAGCCGCCGCGATCCCGGTGAGGGCGTCCATGCCGAAGATCTGCGGGGTGCCGTAAGCGGGGAAGCCCTGCCCGGCCGCCTCGCGGAGGCTCTCCTCGAAACCGTCGATGGTCTGGTCGAATCCGAATACGGCGATGTCCATGGCGCGAACCTACTGGTCGACGCCGCCGAGCGCGTTCCTCACCGCAGCGGCCGAAAGCACTCCCGCAGATCAGCGACCAGTAAGTCGGGCTGTTCCAGCGCGGCGAAGTGCCCGCCGCGGGGCATGTCGGTCCAGTGAGTGATCGCGTAGGCCTGCTCGCACCAGGGCCGCGGGGCGCGGATGATCTCGCGCGGAAACGCCGCGACCCCCGTCGGGATGTCAACCCGAGCACCGGGGAGGAACGAGGCGAAGCTCTCCCAATACAGGCGAGCTGACGACGCGGCGCTCGCCGTCAGCCAGTACTGGGTGACGATGTCGAGGATCGTGTCTCGGGTGATCGCGTTCTCGGGATGCCCGTCGCAGTCGGTCCAGGCCTGGAACTTCTCGAGAATCCAGGCGAGTTGACCAACGGGCGAGTCGGTGAGCGCGTAGCCGAGGGTTTGGGGACGGGTGCTCTGCTGCTTGGAGTAGCCCGCCTCCCACTCCTGATAGTGCGTGAAGGCCGCGAACGCCGCCTGATCGGCGGGGCTCGGGTCAGACATCGCCTCGGCGGTCGGGGCGGCGATCGGCATGTTGAGGTGGATCCCGGCGCAGGGGTGAGCGCCACCAGCCGATGTCGCGAGGCGCCCGATCTCGGTGGTCACAGCCGAGCCCCAGTCGCCACCTTGGGCCACCCAGCGCTCGTAGCCGAGCCGATCCATGAGCGTGGTCCAGAGCTCGGCGATGCGCGCGGTGCCGGTGCCGGTGGCGGCCGGTTTTGAGGAGAACCCGAATCCGGGAAGCGAGGGGCAGACAACGTGGAATGCGTCGGCGGCATCACCGCCGAAACGGGTCGGGTCGGTGAGTGGTCCAATCACGCGGAGAAACTCGAGCACCGAGCCGGGCCACCCGTGGGTGATCACGATCGGCATCGCATCCGCGTGTTGAGAGCGAGCGTGAATGAAGTGGATCTCCTGGCCGTCGATATCGGTGACGAACTGATCGAAGGTGTTCAACTCCCCCTCGAGACGACGCCAGTCGTAGGAGTCGCGCCAATACTCCGCGACTTCGCGGAGGTAATCCAAAGGCACCCCCTGCGACCAGTCGTCGACGGTCTCCGCCTCGGGAAACCGCGTGGTCGCCAACCGCTGCCGAAGGTCGACAAGGTCGGGCTCGGGCACCTCAGCGCGAAACGGGTCCAGCGTGAAGGGGCGCAGCATGTCCCGATCCTGTCACGCCGGATAGAAGATCCCCGACCGCATCAGCCACTGCTCCTAGCCTCGCAGCGTGGCTATGGCAGCGTACGACAGGATCATCTCGACAATGCGCGAAGGTGGAGTCGTCCTTCTGGACGGCGCCACGGGCACCGAGCTCGAGCGGCGAGGAGCCGAGATGGATCCGCACTCCTGGTGTGGGGCAGCCTCGAAAGACAACGCCTCCTTACTCAGTGAGATCCACTCCGACTACATCGACGCCGGTTCTCGGATCATCACCGCGAACACCTTCGCCTCGTCGCGACTCATGCTCGAAGGCGCAGGGCTCGGTGACCGCGTCGACGAGATCAACACGATCGCGGTCAAGGCCGCGCTCGAGGCCCGCGACCGTCACCCAATGGCGCCCGAGGTGGTGGTCGCCGGTTCGCTCTCCCACATGGTCCCGGTGTCCGGCGGCACTGACCGGTTCGATCCCAACGCCGTGCCGAGCGAGGATCGACTCGCCGAGGCCTTCGGTGAACTCGCCGCAGTGCTCGCGACCGCCGGCGTCGAGATGATCCTGCTCGAGATGATGTACGAACCGACTCGGTCAAAGATCGCCCTTGACGCGGCCCTCGCCACCGGCCTTCCCGTCTGGTTCGACATGAGTGCGCGCCGCACCGACGACGGCCGAGTGATCGCCTTCCATCCCTTCGAGGAATTGGCTCTGACCGACCTCCTCGCCCTGGTGCCCGAGACCGGGGTTGACGCGGTCGGCGTGATGCACACCCAGTCGCAGGTGGTGGGCGACGCCATCGACGAGATCCGCTCCGTCACCAACCTTCCGATCGCCGCCTACCCCGACAGCGGGTTCTTCAAGATGCCGAGCTGGCAGTTCCACGAGGTGATCTCGCCGGCCGATCTCGAGGAGTACTTCGTTGATTGGATCTCGCGCGGGGCGACCGCGCTCGGTGGATGTTGCGGCCTCACGGTTGAGCATGTGCTCGCCGCGGCCGCCGCCCGCGATCGGGCTCAGCCGACGGTGTGACCCGCTGACCGAAGGCAGGTGATGGCGCGCTCGAGATCCTCGGCACGCACGAGGAGGTGATCGGTGTCGAAGGTCGACACCGTGAACACCGAGAGCTCGGCGGCGGCCAGGGGCGCGAGGAGCGATTCGAGGATGCCGACGAGCGCGAAATCGAGCGGACCGTCGACGCTCATCACCCGCCACGGCCCGACGACCTCCGATCCGGTCGGCTCCGAACCCGCCGGACACACAATCGAAAGTTCTGCCGCCGTTTTCGTGACCGACCAGAATCCGTGCGTCGGCGTCGGCACGGCGCTGTCGGGTGGAAGTCGACATACCGAGCACTCCTGCTCCAGCACGCTCAAGGCGACGACGCGTGACACAGGCCGAACCTATACCGGTGGCTAGCGTCGCGCCCGATGAGCGAATCGAGGCCAGCCTCACCCTGGATCACGACGGGTCCCTTCCGCACGGCAGGCGCGCTCGGCCTTGGGCGATTCAGTTTGTCGACAGTCGCCATTACCCATCTCGCCGCGACCTGGTTCATGGTCGGCCTCATCTGGACGATCCACACCGTGCACTATCCGCTCTTCGCCGAGGTGGGTGCCGACGCCTACATCGGCTTCCAGGCTTCGCACGTTGAACGGATCGGTCGACTGCTCCTTCTGCCGTGGTTGATCGAGGGCGCGAGCGCCGCGGCGTTGCTCCTCGCGGCTGATCGAGGAGTTCGACGCTCGGCGGTCATCGGAGCGATCGCGATGGCGGTGGTGCTCGTGATCAGCGGTTTCTGGTCAGCTCCCGCTCACGCTGAACTCGCCGACGGATTCGACCCGGCTGTCCACTCCCGCCTGATGACCGCTGATCTCGTTCGCACGATCGCTTGGACGATCCGCGGTGTTGTCGCCGTCGACATCCTCCGTCGGGTCGTTCGCGCGAGGCCTCACTAATGCCTGCGAGTGGCTCATTTGAACAGGTGACGCTCGCCGGACAACACGTCACGCTCGAACCGCTCACCATGGAGCACGCCGACGCGCTACTTGAGATCGCCTCCGGGGACCGGTCGACGTTCGGATACACCTGGATTCCAGAAGCCGACCGAGTCGAGGTGGAGCGCTACATCACCACCGCGCTCGACGAGTTCGAACGCGGCCTCGGCCTCGCTTTCGCGAGTGTCGAGACGGTGTCGGGCCGCGTTCGCGGTTCAACCCGGTTCATGAACGCCGAATACTGGACAACCCCCGACCGCCGACCACGAGTGGCCGACGTTCCAGACGCCGTGGAGATCGGGAGCACGTGGCTTGCGCCGGACGCGCAACGCAGCGGCATGAACACCGAGGCGAAGATCATGATGCTCGATCACGCCTTCGACCGGATTGGGGTGAAGCGGGTCACCATCAAGACCGACGTTCGTAATTCCAAATCGAGGGCCAACATCGAACGGGTGGGCGCCAGGCTCGACGGTGTCTTGCGCGCTCACATGCCCGCCTCCGATGGCGGGATCCGCGACACCGCCGTCTACTCGTTGCTCGCAAGCGAGTGGGCCGAGGCGCGTAGCGCGCTCATCGCCCGTCTGCGCCCGATCTGACCGGTCTTGTTCAGCTCCGACTGGAGCGTCGAACGATGAGGCAGAACTCGTTGCCTTCCGGATCGGCCATGACACGGAGCCATCCGGTGCCCTCGTCGACCGTGTCGCCGAAAGCGGTCGCGCCAAGGGGGATCAACCGCGCGACGGCCTCGTCGATATCCGCGACCTCAACGTCGAGGTGCACACGGTTCTTCACCACTCGGTCCTCTGGAACCCGTTGGAAGCCGAGGTGGCCAACAACGGGGACGTCACGGAGGTTTACCCAGTCGTCGTCGAGGGTGCGGTCATCGATTTGGCCGCCGACGACCTCACGCCAGAACTCCGCGAGTGCCTTCGGCGCCACGCAATCGAAGGTGACTCCAAGCAGTTGAGCGACCGGCCGTTCCACGCTGGTGACGCTACTGAGCGCAACCGGCTCAGATGGCGAGAACACCGCCCGGCGACGCAGACTCTCCCACGTGAACGACGAGGTCGACAAAGGGGACACGGCAGGTTCACCGCGCCTCTCCGCGATCTCCGGGATCGTGGCTGCGCTGGCGGGCGTCAGCGGCGCCGAACTGGTCTCGATCATCGATACTGGTGGCCCGTCCCCGCTCTCAGCGGTCGGCGATGTCTTTATCGACACCATCGGCGTTCGGGTCAAAGACATCGCGGTCGCGATCTTCGGCACCAACCACCGCACCGCGCTCGTCATCGCGATGCTCCTCGTGATTGGAGCGCTCGGGGCTGGGGTCGGCCGGCTTCACCGTCGATCAGCGCCTCGGGCTCGGGTCGCCGTGCTGTTCGTCGCCGTTCTCGGCCTGCTCGCGTTCTGGTCACGGCCCGATGCGACATGGTGGGTAGGGGTGGTCAGCATCGCCCTCGGTGCCGTCACCTCGGTCGCTTGCCTTTCCGTCTTGTCTCAACGCTCGGTGCCGCGTCCTCCGGCGGGCGTGCCGATTCCCGGTACCGGAACGGGTGATCGACGCGGGTTCCTCCGAGCCGCCACCACCATCTCGCTCGGCGCGGGGGCGGCGCTCGCCGTGAGCCGGGTGGCTCGTTCTGGCGACACGGTCCAAGTAGCGACTGGCACACGTTCGCTCCCCCGCCCTGGGTCACGGATCGACATTCCCTCCACGGGTATCGACACACCGGGTGTCTCGCCCTACATCACACCGACGCGCGACTTCTACCGCATCGACACAGCGCTTCGTGTGCCACGAGTGGATGCCGACACGTGGGAACTCAGCGTCACCGGGCTCGTGGAGCGGCCGTTCACCATCAACTTCGATGAGTTGCTCGAAATGGACTCGGTGTCGCTCCCGGTGACGATTGCCTGCGTGTCGAATCCGGTGGGTGGCGACCTCGTTGGCACCGCCGAATGGCAGGGCGTCCCGCTTCGCGCACTGCTCGATCAGGCTGGAGTGTCGGCAGAGGCTGAGCAGATCGTTGGACGCTCCGTTGACCGGTTCACGGCGGGTTTCCCCCTCGCCGCTCTCGATGACGAGCGGACCGCCATCGTTGCCTACGGGATGAACGGCGAGTTCCTTCCTGCCCTCCACGGTTTCCCCGCGCGACTCGTGGTGTCCGGTCTCTACGGATATGTCTCAGCCACCAAATGGCTCTCCCAGATCGACTTGACGACCTGGGACGGGTTCGACGGCTACTGGGTGCCGCTCGGATGGTCGAAGGAGGGACCGGTGAAAATCACCTCCCGCATCGACACACCGCGGAACCGGGTGATGCGCGGTGCGACCGCGATCGGTGGTGTCGCAGTGGCGCCCTCGGTCGGTATCGACCGGGTAGAGGTCCAAGTCGACGATGGCGAGTGGCGCACGGCGTCGCTCGGCCGGGTTGCCGGGGACGACACGTGGGTTCAGTGGTCGATCGATTGGGAGGCCACCTCGGGCATGCACTGGCTGAGGTGCCGCGCGGTCGACAGCGACGGGAATCTCCAGGTGGAGGAGCCAAGCCCGGTCGCGCCCGACGGCGCCACCGGTTGGCATACGGTCCGCATCGTCGTCGACTGAGCGCAGCGGGTTCGCCGCCCTCGGTTAGGTTCCATACGTGCACATCAGGAAGTACGTCACCACCTGCGAGGACATACTCGCTGAGAACGATCGCGAGACCGGCCGGATCGTGCGGCGAGCGGTCTGCAGCGCGGTGATCAAGAACCCTCACGCCGGCCGGCCCGGGGAGGACCTCGACGAGATCGAGCAGATGGGCGCGGAAATCTCGGGACTTCTTGCCGAACGCGCGCTCACGGCGCTCGGGGTGGCCGCCGAGGACGTCACCGCATACGGCAAGGGCTGCATCGTCGGCACCGCCGGTGAGATTGAGCACGCCGCGGCGCTCATTCACCCGCGTTTCGGCGCTCCGGTCCGCAAGGTGGTGATCAAGGGTGACGACATCATCACGTCGACGAAAAAGGTCGCCGGGCCCGGTGCGCAGATCACGTTGCCGATCACCAACAAGGACGACATCTGGTCGTTCGATGAGATGGACGCGATCGACGTCAGCATTCCCGACGCACCGCAGCCCGACGAGATGGTGGTGTGCGTCGTGCTCGCCGTGGGAGGCCGACCCTTCGCTCGCACAGGAAAGCGCGCGTGATGAAAGCGGTGATCTTGCTCACCCGCCGCGAGAACATGACCCACGAGGAGTTCGTCTCGTGGTGGCTCGGTCAGCACCGCGCGCTCGCCAGTCGCCTGCCGGGTCTCCGGCGGGCGGTGTTCAACGTCGTCGACTCACCGGAGCCCGGCGACGCCGACGGCATCTCAGAACTGTGGTTCGACTCCCGCGAGGAGTTCGACGCCGCCTACGCGAGCGAGATCGGCCAGGAGGTCGTCGCGGATTCCATGGCCAATGTCGCGGGTCGGGTTCGGATGTTCGTTGATGAGCACGTCATCGCCGAGTGACCGATAGCGATGCGGTTCCTGCTCGCGGTGATGGCGGTGGATGGCGAAGCGGACGCCACACCGGACGAGGTCGCCGAGATCAATGCGTTCAACGAACGTCTCAACGCCAACGGGCAAGCGCTCCTCGCCATTGGTCTCGCGGGTCCACGGGATGCATACGTTGTCGACAATCGACTTGATGCCGGCTTGATCACTGATGGGCCCGCGGTGACTGCCGAGGAGTACATGGCCGGGATCTGGTTGATCGAAGCCGCGGACATGAACGAAGCACTTCAAATCGCTACCACCGCTTCGAAGGCCTGCAACCGCCGCATTGAGATCCGCGCGGTGCTCTAAGCACCTCCTCAGCCAGCCAACGAAACGTCGGCGGCGG
>JAFMMJ010000072.1 GCA_017859785.1 Ilumatobacteraceae bacterium | reverse complement strand
CCGAACAAGGCGACTCACCCAGCGGCAACTCAATGAGGCTGCTCGTCTCGATGTCACGGCCTTCGGGCCACTGTGGGGGCACGACCGAGCCACCCTGTCGGCGACTCGGTCGGCGACCGCCTCCGCTCGTGCCCGAGGCATAACAACTGGCCGCCACCTCATTGGATTCGCGATCTCCGGTCGCACAGGTCGAAGCGGGTATCTGCAACGCCTCGCCGTCGACCCCGCGCATCGCCGCAGGGGACTCGCTCGCCTGCTGGCCACCGACGCCATGCGTTGGATGGCGCGATCGCACTGTGTCGACGTCTGGGTGAACACCTCGGTGAACAACACCGCCGCGCTGCACCTCTATGAGAGCCTCGGATTCGAACGACGATCGGAGCGGCTCATCGTCGCCGAGTTCGACCTCGCCGCCACCAGAGGATCCAAGTGATCGTCTCACGACTCCTGCCGCGAACCGTCGTGGTGACCCTCGCCGTCGCAGTAGCTCTCGCGCCAGGTCTCGGCGGCATGGGAGGTCAAGCCGCAGCAGATGACACCTCGACGGTGGAATTGGTCCTCCAAGACCTCGACTTCATCGTCGAGGACGCGCTCCGCCTCGAGTTCGTGGTGGTCGGCGACGCCCCAGATGTCGCGCCACCCACCACATCGACAACCACCGTGCCTGACACCACCGTGGCGCCCGATGACGACCAAGCCGAGGCGGAAAGCGACTTGGCGGCGACTCCGACATCACCCTCGACCACATCGACAACATCAACGTCGACCACAACCACCGACCCGGTGGAGGACGACGCCGGCAACTCGAATAGCGACGGTTCGATCGAACTCGACCCCTCCGTTCTCACCACCGTCAGGGTGAGCGTTCACCCCGCCATCGAGACCCGAGTGGGCGCGGCGGTACTTCGCACCGGACCGGTGATCCCGAGCGCGCTCGGCGAGGCCATGGACACCGTTGAGGTGGAGGTCTCTCGCTACGCCGAGGTGGACCCCGACACCGGCGAGCGTCGCCTACAGGTGACGACACCCATGCGCGTCAGCGGAGATAACGGCCCCACCCGAGCAGCGATCCTCGAGACGCCTGGGCCCGGCCTCTTCCCCATCACCGTCTCACTCCTTCGCGACGGCGAGCTGCTCGCCGCACACCTGACCATGATCGAGTACTCGCCGAGCGTCGGGGCGACCGACTGGCTCGGACCGCTCGGGGTTTCCGTTCTCGCCTCCATCCCCGAGCCCGACCCGACGACGATTACCAGCGCCCTCGTCTCCACCCGCAACCAGATCGATCTTCTCGGCCTGCTCGCCGAACGGACCGATGTGCCGCTCACGATCGCGATCCCCCCATCCCTCGCCGCCCGCGTGGCCGAGGGTGACCCCGGTCTCGGCACGACAGCTCCCCTGCTCCCGGGACTCCTGGCCGGTGACGAACTCGTCGCGCTCCCCCGACTCCGCATCGACCCAGCCGCGGCCGCGGTCGCCGACCTCGAGGAGTTCTTCGCCCGTCAACTGAGCCTCGGAGCGGAAGAACTTGGGCAAGCCTTTCCCGACTCATCGGTGCGTCGAACGGTGTGGTTCGCGGGCTCGTCCATCTCCTCCGGTCGGGTGACCTCCGAAGCGGCCACTGTGCTTCGCGACCTCGGCACCCAGTTGGTCGTCGTCGACTTCGAGGACTACTCCTCATGGGAGGGGAGCATCGCTGGACTGACCGACCCCACCCTGCTCACCCGTATCCCGCTCACCGACGGCACCGATGGGCGAGTCGCGGTCATCGACCCGGTGAACATCGAACTCGAACCGTCGTCTGCGGCGCTCGGTATCTCCGCGGTCGACCGAGCGGTCCGCGTGCTCGCCGAGATCTACGCGATTCGACACCAGCAAGGACCCGCCGATCGATCGGTGGTGTTGAGCGGTCTCGGCTTCGGCGTACCCGATGCTGAGGTTGTCGCCGTCATCGAGCGCCTCGCCGCGGCCGACCGGGCGGTCGAGTTCCGCCCGTTGTCCGCATCCGTGCTCACCACCGACATCCAACGAATCGGGGACGACGAGGTGTGGGTCCGCTGGCCCGGCGCGCCAGAGGTTGACCTCCGGCCTCGGGTCGCCGCCGTCGATGCCGCGCGAGTTCGAATCGCCGATATCGCGCCGATGCTTCCCACGGACGACTCGCGCTCGGAGACGTGGGTGTCACGCCTCGAGGGCAGTTACTCATCGTTCGTCACACCGGCCGAAGCAGCAGCGACGGCGGCCAGCGTGGCCGCCGACCTCGACGCGATCGTCGCCGCCATCGCCCTCCCCGAGGCCCCCATCTTCAACCTCACCGGCGACGACACGCCGTTGCCGGTCACCATCGAGAACACCGGCGACACCCCTCTTGAGGTCATCGTCCAACTCGTGTCATCGCGTCTCGAGATTCCCGTGGGTCAGCGCGTGGTGCTGGAGCCCGGCTCGACCACTCTGCGCATCGAGGTGTCCGCGATCGGCACCGGCACGTTCCCGATACTCGTCGAGATCCTCTCGCCGACCGGCACACGGATCGGCCCTGAGATCACACTGACCGCCCGTTCCAATTCGGTGACGGGTCTTGGCCGATCGGTCGCCGTCGGCCTTGTGCTCGTGCTGCTCAGCTGGTGGCTCAGCCATCTTCGGCGGACGCGCGCGAGTCGACTGGCCCTACGCCTCGACGCGTCGGTCGACGCGCACCCGAGCAACTCCAGTCAGATCGAGCTGCCCTTCGACGACGTGGCGAACGAAGAGAGCGCTCGGCACGACGGCGATCCTGGGGCTGGTTAGTCTCCCCGGATGACCGCCGGAACCGTCCGAATCGTCACCGACAGCGCCTGCGACCTCCCCGACGAACTCATCGACGAGTACGGCATCGCGGTGGTGCCCCTCTCGATCCGCTTTGGCGCCGAGGAGCTCATCGACCGCGAGCAGTTGAGTGTCGGGGAGTTTTGGCAGCGCTGCGCGGCGAGCGATGTGCTGCCCGAGACCGCGGCGCCCGCCCCGGGGCAGTTCGAGGCCGCCTACCGGCGCCTCGCCGGCGAAGGAGCATCAGCCATCGTCGTCGTCTCCCTGTCGGGCGCCCTGTCCGCCACCATTCAAAGCGCAGAGCTCGCGGCTCGCGGAGTGGCCGAGGAGATCGACGTCAAGATCGTCGACTCCCGGTCGGTCACCCTCGGGCTCGGCACCATGGTGCTTGCCGCGGCTCGGGCCGCCGCAGCCGGGTCGAGCGCTGACGACATCGTCGCCCTCGTCGAGGACATGTCGGCGAGAACGAAGGTGTTCGGAGCTCTCGACACTCTTGAGAACCTGAAGAAAGGTGGGCGAATCGGTGGCGCCAAGGCGCTGCTCGCCACCGCCCTGTCGATCAAGCCGATCATCGAGGTCGTCGACGGTGTCGTGGAGCAGGGCGGCAAGCAGCGCACCCGCTCGAAGGCCCTCGCCTTCCTCGTCGACAAGGTGTCGTCGTTCGGCGAGCAGGTGGAGAACCTCGCCGTGCTCCACGCGGACTGCGACGACGTGGACGCGCTCGTCGCCCGACTTCGCGAGGTCCACTCGGGTGAAATCGTCGTCGGCCGGATCGGCCCGGTGATCGGCGCCCATGCCGGTCTCGGAACGATTGGCGTCGCCTTCCAGACGCGTGCTTGATTGACCGGCTCCACGACGGAGCCGCAACTAGCGTGAGGGTCGCTCATGTCCCCACCGCCCTCCTCCGAGGGGCCCGTCGATCACGCGGCCCGAGTACTCGCCGACCGATATCGGCTTGAGCGGCGTATTGGTCAAGGGGGAATGGCCGAGGTGTGGGTTGCCGTCGATGAGCAACTCGATCGCCGAGTGGCCGTCAAATGGTTGAAGCCCAATCTCGCTTCCGATGAGGTTGTCGCCGAGCGATTCCGGCGGGAAGCAATCGCCGTCGCGCGACTCAACCATCCGAACATCGTCACCGTCCACGACGTCTTCGAACACGATGGTCGGCAAGCCGTCGTCATGCAGTTGATCGAAGGACAGAGCCTTCGTCAGGTGCTCGACAACCGCAAACGGCTCGGCCCGGAGCTCACCATCCACATCGGCGCCTCAGTCGCTGGGGCGCTCGACGAGGCGCATCGAGCCGGCTTCGTTCACCGCGACGTGAAGCCCGGCAACATCCTCTTCACCCAGGACGGGCGGGTGCTCCTCACCGACTTCGGGATCGCGAAGGCCCTCGACACGATCGATGAGGACCTCACGAGCGACAACGTCATGATGGGTACCGCCAAGTACCTGGCCCCCGAGCAGGTTCGCGGCCACAAACTCGATGGCCGCGCCGACCTCTACTCACTCGGACTCGTGCTGTACGAATGCCTCGCCGGTCGGGTGCCGTTCCTCGGAAATAACGACGCCGAGACCGCGCTCGCTCGACTCCAGCGCGATCCGACCGACCTCGCACACCTTCGTCCGACCCTTCCACTCGGACTCGTCAACCTGATCCACAAGACGTTGGCGCGCAACCCAGCCCACCGTCCTCCCACTGGCGCCGACCTCCGCAAGGAACTCATCGCGGTCGACACGACTCCGCCTCACATCGACGGCACCCCGATCGAGCCTCCACCGGTGCGCACCGAGCCGCGCCGTGACGCGAACGGTTCGCCGGTGACGCCAGTGGCCGACATGAGCGAGCGGATCACCGATCGGGTGGCGGCGGTCCCTGAGCGCCAGCCTGAACCGGCCTCGCCGAGCGTCGTCGGTCAACCAGACGTCGAACACGTTCAACCTGAGCAGATCGAGGCGTCAGCGAGTGATCGTGGAGATCGGCCCCACGACGACTCCTCAACCATCTTCGGCGTGCCGCTTCCGGCGCACTCGGGTCGCACCCTCGTTGTGGGTGGTCTCATCCTCGCCGTCGTCGCCACACTCGCCGTCGTGTTGCTGCGAGAGCGACCTCAAGCCGCTGACATCACCCCACTCCCCGAGGTGACCGCCGCACCGATCGAGGTCGATCCCGGTGAGCCCGTCAACCTCGACTCAGCCGCCGAACTCGATCGGATCGACCGTCCGGTCGCCGAACTCGGTGATCCGACAATCCGAGCCTGGGATCCCTTCGGAGACAACAACTCCGAGAACGACGCACAGGCTCCGCTCGCGCTCGCCGACGACAGTCGCTCCACCGCCTGGTCGACGGAGTGCTACTCCGACAAGTACATGGGAGCGAAGCTCGGCGTCGGCCTCGTGCTCACCCTGCCGAGCACCTCCACCGGGCGACTCGCCTTCGAGTCACTCAACGCGCCGTTCCAGATCGACGTTCTGTCGAGCATGGCGGCCGAAGCACCGGCCGATTTCGGCGCCTGGGCGATGGTGGGCGACACCTCCTATGACACCGAACCTGGCCGACTCGTCGTGGATGTCACCGTGCCGGCCAGTCACCTCCTGATCTGGCTGAGGGAACTCGGCCCCGACGAGGCCTGCAGTCGGGTCAATCCGTTCCGCGGTCGGATCGGTGAGATCACGTGGTCCGCCGCCGGCTAAGCGACGACCCCGAGGTTCTGCTCGCGGCCGCGCGCCGCGGAGATGACGACGCTCTTGAGGCGCTCCTGCGCTCAGTCCACGACCGGATGGCAGCCGTCGCTCGCCGCATGCTCCGCGACCCCGGCGACGCGGCCGACTGTACGCAGGAGGCCATGATCCGCGTCGTCCGCGGACTCGCCGGTTTCGACGGACGGTCGTCGTTCACCACCTGGTGTCACCGCATTGTCGCCACCACCGCACTCGACGAACTCCGGCGACGTGGCCGGCGGCCCGTCACGGTGAGCGAAACGGAGCGGGAACCGATGTCCACCGAACCGGCTCCCGAGCAGGTCTCCCTCGACGCGCTGGCGCTCGCCGATATCGACTCCGTGCTCGCTCGGCTTCCCGAGGAGTTCCGGCAGGCCGTCGTGTTGAGCGATGTCGCTGATCTCGACTATCCCTCGATCGCGGAACTCCTCGGTGTCCCGATCGGAACCGTGAAGTCGAGAGTTGCCCGGGGTCGAGCGCAACTTCGAGAACTCCTCGGGAACCCCTCGGAGCGCGACGAACGTCGAATGGGAGAGGAGTGATGGACGTGGATGACCCGCAATTCGACGACGAGCACACGGCGACGTTGCCCGATGACGTGCTGCACGCCTTGCGCTCTGTCGAGGTCGATGAACTTGCCCGCGAGCGGGCTATCACGGCTGCGCTCGCGGCGGCGCCTCAACGACGTCGGATCAACCCCACCCCTCTCCTGGGGGTCGCGGCAGCTGTGCTGCTCGTCGTCGCTGGAGCAGCCATCGTTCTCCCCCGCGCCGGAGGGGACGACGCCGAGATCGCGATTGAGTCGGCCGCCGACACCGCCGCGAGCGACGAGATGCAAGTCGAAGCCGCCGAGGCCCCAGAGGCCGAACTGATGGTCGAGGAGCGGGTCGCGAGCGATGAGTTCTCGGCCGACGAGCCGGCCGCTATCGAAGCCGCCCCCGCCATGGACGACACCGGTGAAGCCGATACGCAAGCCACGGTCGATGATGGCGCCGAAACGCCCGCCGAGTTGTTCGACGAGGCAACCGAGGCACTCGCGGGGATCCAGTCGGGCGAACTCAAGCCACCCGCTACCGACTGCGTGATGATGGGCGGAGGACCGGTGGTCATCACCGTCTTCCGGGGTGTCGAAGTCGTGCTGTTCGCTGATCTCGCGAACGGCTCGGTCACCGCGCTCGCCACCTCCGACTGCGGGTTCGTTGTGGACTACCAGCCCGCACCCTGACCGGTTTCGATCCGAGGGACCGCCGCTACAGTCGGCTCATGGCCGGAACCCCGTTCACCAACCCGGACTGGGCCGAGGAGACAACCGAGCAGATCGACCGTCTCGTCGGAGTCGTCCGCGACCGGGTGACGAACAACATCATCACCGTCGTCCGCGCGGTCGTGTTCGGCCTTCTCGGCGCCCTCCTTGGCATCGCCATCGTCGTGATCGGTTTGATCCTCGTTACCCGAGGCCTTCAAGTGCTGATCTCCCTGGTGGTCTCCGATGAGCGCGCGGTGTACGTCAGTTACCTCCTCGTCGGCGTGATCCTCGTGGTGGGCGGTTCGGCCGCCATGCGACGACGCTTCGGCGCCTCCTGACCCCAAGGAGCATCATGTCCACTCCCCCCAGCGACGTCCGCCCGGTCATCATCATCGGATCGGGTCCGGCCGGACTCACCGCGGCGATCTACACCGCTCGCGCTTCGCTCTCGCCGCTCGTCATCGAGGGAGAACCCTCCTCTACCAGCGACCAGCCCGGTGGCCAGTTGATGCTCACCACCGAGGTGGAGAACTTTCCCGGTTTCCCCGAGGGAATCATGGGTCCGGAACTCATGACGAACTTCAGGGCGCAAGCGGAGCGGTTCGGCGCGGAGTTCATCACCGAAAAAGTCACCCGAGTCGACTTCTCCGAGCGTCCGTTCCGCGTCTGGGTGCGCGATGACGAGTACCGGGCCGAATCAGTGATCGTCTCAACCGGAGCGCGATCACTCATGCTCGGGCTCGAGGCGGAACAGCGCCTCATCGGCCACGGGCTCTCCACCTGCGCCACCTGCGACGGTTTCTTCTTCCGAGGTCACGAGATCGCCGTCGTCGGCGGTGGGGACTCCGCCATCGAGGAAGCCACCTTCCTGACAAAGTTCGCCGACAAAGTCACGATCGTCCACCGACGCGACGAGTTCCGCGCCAGCAAGATCATGCAGCAACGCGCCTTCGACAACCCGAAGATCGAGATCCTTTGGAACCACACGGTCACCGAGATCAACGGGGCCGACAAGGTGGAGAGCATCGAGGTCACCGACACGACCAGCGGGGCGACCTCCACCCTCGCTGTCACCGGCGTGTTCATCGCGATCGGTCACCGCCCGAACACCGATCTCTTCACCGGTGTGCTCGATATGGACGAGACCGGCTATCTCGAGACGGTTCCGGGCTCGAGCCTCACCAACATCGAGGGTGTGTTCGCCTGCGGCGACGTGCAAGACCACACCTACCGACAGGCGATCACCGCTGCCGGATCCGGGTGCATGGCGGCGATCGACGCCGAGCGTTGGCTCGAGTCGCA
>JAFMMJ010000071.1 GCA_017859785.1 Ilumatobacteraceae bacterium | reverse complement strand
AAGCCGTTGAGGTCTTCGGGTCTCCGTGGGTTCGAATCCCACTCCTTCCGCCAGTCAGAGTCAGCCGGTCGGACCGGTCAGCGGTGACCTCGACCGAAAGGCGAGCGATCGCTCAGGCGCACTCGGTGTCGTCGTCGGGCACCACCCGATCGACGAGATAGTCGCTCACCAAATCGACCACGCAGTCGTTCACGCCATAGCCGGTGTGCTGCTCGGCCTCGACCACGACGAGTCGCCCACCCTCAAGGGCGTCGGCCATCGCGCGGGTTGACGCGAGCGGGGTGGCCGGATCCCCGGTGGTGCCGATCACCACGATCGGCCCGGCGCCGACGCCGGTGATGTCGATACGCGGGTCACCGGCGGTCGGGAAGAACGTGCAGAAATAGCCGCCCGTCGAACCGTCGGGCACCAGCCGCGGCGCGACCTCTCTAAACACCGGCACCGAGGCATCCTCCTCGGCGACGGTGCGGCGCTCATCGGTGTCGGCGCATGAGATCGTCTGGAACGCCTCAAGTTCGTTGCCGTAGGTCCCGTCCGGATAGCGCTGGTAATACGAGTCGTGGAGTTCGAGCAACCCCGAACCGTCACCTGATCGGGCAGAAGCAAGAGCACGCGCGAGCCGCGGCCAATACCCCTCGGAGTACATCGCCTGAATCACCCCGTTGATCGCGACGGCGAGGTTCGCTTGGGGCCGGCCGGGGCGGGTCGGCACCGGATCGGCGTCGAGTGAGGCCATCAGCTCGTCGAACTCCTCGGCCGCGCGTCCCTCGCTGTGGAAGGCGCATCCGGGATCGGCCGAGCATTGGTCAAGAAAGGTCTCAAGAGACGTCTCGAACCCGGTGAGTTGCTGCACCGACGACTCGAGCGAGTCGGCATCGGGATCGGAAGCACCGTCGAGGACAGCGGCGCGCACCGTCGACGGGAACAGCGTCGCCCAAGTGGCGCCGAGCTCGCTGCCGTAAGAGAACCCGAAATACGAGGTGCGGTCCTCTCCGAGGGCCTCGCGCAACAGATCGATGTCGCGCGCCGAGTTGTTCGTGCCGACGTGCAAGGCAATCGCGTCGTTCTCCTCGATGCAGCGGTCGGCGAACTCCTGCGACTTGGCGACTAAGTCGCGGCGTTCGGAATCGTTGTCGGGGGTGATGTCGATCTCAGCGAAGTACGGGTCGTAGTCATCGATGCAGTCGATGTACGGCTCGCTGAACCCGGTGCCTCGCGGATCCCATCCGACGATGTCGAAACACTGGAGCAGTCGGGCGTCGAAGATCTGATCGGCGTAGAAGGCGAAGTCGCTGCCCCCGAAGCCCGGACCACCCGGGTTGATGAGCAGCGAACCGATGCGATGGTCCGGATCGTCGGCGAGGCGTCTCGCCACATAGATCTTCAGTTGCTCACCGCTCGGATCGTCGTAGTCGATTGGGGCCGAGACCATCGCCGTCTCGATCTGGGTGTCCCAGGCCTCCCAGTCGATGGTGCCTCCGCGTGGAACCCCATAGCCGTCGGGGCCGCACGGCCCATCGGCCGGTTCGAGCGTCGTCGTGGGAGCGGCTTCGACAGCGTCGCTGGGATCCTCGGGTGCGTCATCGACACCAGCGCCATCGGTCATATCGGGAGCGGGCTCGGGCTCGCCAAACACCTCAGTGCTCTCGGTAGGAGCGATCGTCTCGCTGGTCACGATCCGTGGCTCCGGGTCGGATGAGCAGGCGACCGTGGCCACGAGCACACCCGCGAGTGCGAGAGCCCGACGAGTCATGGGGGCTGAGGGTACGGCCGCCCAGCGGCCTTGGGACGGCTCGCGCGCAAGCCGGATGACGGTTCGCGCCGATGCGCGCTCGTGTCGGCCCGATTGCGTTGACCCTCCGTAGGGTGACGGAATGCGCATGGGCCCCCACCACATGATGCCGAGGGATACCGATGCGGTCCGCGACGTCACCCTCGCCGAGGGAACCTCGCGTCGGGTGTGGGCATTCGCCCGCCCCTACCGCACGACGATCGTCGTGTTCCTGGCCGCGATCCTCGTGGCTGCCCTCCTCGCCCTCGTCCCGCCGCTCGTGGTGCGCGCGATCCTCGACGACGCGATCCCCGACGGCAACCGCGGCCTCATCCTGTGGCTCGCCGGTCTCGCTGTGCTGTCGGCCCTCGCCGACGCCGGCCTGCAGATCCTCCAGCGGTGGTGCTCAGCCAGCATCGGTGAGGGGCTCATCGCCGACCTGCGGATCGCGCTCTACGCCAAAGTGCAACGACTGCCGATCGCCTTCTTCACCCGCACCCCGACCGGGGCCATCACGAGCCGTCTCACCAACGATGTTGTCGGCGCCCAGAGCGCGCTCACCAGCACGCTCGGCAGCGTCGTCTCGAATGTGATCGTGCTCATCACGACGCTCGTGACGATGCTCGCCCTCGAGTGGCGGCTGACCGTGCTCTCCCTTGTGGTGCTTCCGCTGTTCATCGTGCCGGCCAAGCGGGTCGGTCGACGATTGCAGTCGATCTCCCGTCAGCAGATGACGCACAACGCGACGATGAACACCCAGATGACCGAGCGCTTCAACGTGTCAGGCGCCCTGCTCGTGAAACTCTTCGGCGATGAGCGACGCGAACTCGACACCTTCTCCACCCAGGCCGACGCGGTGCGTTCAGCCGGTGTGCGCGCCGCCATGCTCGGCCGGGTCTTCTTTGTGGCCCTCGGTCTCGTCGCCGCGGTCGGCACCGCCGCCATCTACGGCCTCGGCGCGCTCCTCGTCGTCGACGGCGACATCACGTCGGGCACCCTCGTCGCCCTGGCCGCGCTCGTCACCCGCGTCTACCAGCCGCTCACCGGCCTGACGAACGCCCGCGTCGACCTCATGACCTCGATGGTGTCCTTCGAACGGGTCTTCGAGGTGCTCGACGCTCCCGAACCGATCGTCGACCGGCCGGGCGCCGTCGACCTCGTCGACTGCACCGGTCGGGTCACCCTCGACTCGGTCGTATTCCGCTACCCGGCCGCGTCGACTTCGGCGGTGGCGACCATGGAACAGCAGGCGATCCCGGGCGCCGACCCCGACCGCGATGTGCTGAACGGCATGTCACTCGACATCACCCCCGGCGAGACCGTCGCCGTGGTCGGCGCCTCTGGAGCCGGCAAGTCGACGATGGTGTCGCTCATCCCCCGCCTCTACGACGTGACCTCGGGGGCGGTCAAGGTCGACGGCACCGATGTGCGCGACCTGACCCTCACTTCGCTGCGCGCCGCGATCGGCGTCGTCGCGCAGGACCCGCACCTCTTCCACACCTCGATCGCCGACAACCTCCGCTTCGCCCGGCCGTCGGCCACCGACGCCGAACTCATCGAGGCCTGCCGCGCCGCGCGCATCCACGACACGATCGCGGCTCTACCCGACGGTTACGACACGGTGGTCGGTGAGCGCGGCTACCGACTGAGCGGCGGCGAGAAGCAGCGGCTCGCGATCGCCCGCCTGCTGTTGAAGGATCCGGCGATCATGATCCTCGACGAAGCGACGAGCCACCTCGACAACGACAACGAGGCCCATGTGCAAGCCGCTCTCGACGCTGCCCTTCACGGGCGCACCGCGATCGTGATTGCACATCGCCTCACCACGGTTCGTTCCGCCGATCGCATCGCGGTCCTCGACGCAGGACGCATCGTCGAGATCGGCACCCACGATGAGCTCGCTGCGGCGAACGGCGTGTACGCCGCTCAGTTGCGGGCCGGCGAGTTGCTCAGCCAGCCGGGCTGACGGCGTAGCCGACCTGGCAGAACCCGTGGTTGCAGTATCCGCGCGGGTTCTTGTGCAGGTAGCCCTGGTGGTAGTCCTCGGCGTAATAGAAGATGCCGTCACCAGCATCATCCGCCGCGCAGATCTGCGTCGTCACCGCACCAAAACCGGCCGCCTCAAGGGACCGGCCGTAACGCTCGGCTGAGGCGAGGGCGGCCTCGAGTTGGGCAGCGGTGCTCGTGAAGATCGCCGACCGGTACTGGGTTCCGATGTCGTTGCCCTGCCGATTGAGGGTGGTCGGGTCGTGGTTCTCCCAGAAGGCGCCGAGCAGCACTTCGAGATCGACCGCATTCGGGTCGTAGACGACCTGCACGGTCTCGGTGTGACCGGTGAGGGCGGTGCAGGTCTCCTCATAGGTGGGGTTGCGAGTCCAGCCGCCCATGTAGCCAACGGCGGTGGAGTGCACCCCGGGGATCTGCCAGTAGATGCGCTCGGCCCCCCAGAAGCAGCCCATCGCCACATGGATCACCTCGTGACCCTCGGGCCACGGGCCAACCAGCGACGTGCCAAGCACGACGTGGGTCGGGTGGAAGGTGAGCGCCTCGTCGCGGCCCGGCAGGGCCTCAGCCTCGGTCACCATCTCGGTCTTTCGTCGTGAGAACACAACGTCACCCTAGGGCCGGTTCGGCGACGCGTCGATCCGGGCTGGCCCGGTTGCCGACCGGCCCGCTGGCTGGCAGGGTTGCTCCCCGTGACCCAGGCGACCACCCCCATTCCCACCCCAGCCGGGGTGACGATCCGCCCGATGACGTCGGCTGATCTCGGCTGGGCGCATGTGCTCAACGAAGCGAATGTTCCCGCGGTCGGCACCGAGACCGCCGAGGAGTTCGCGCACCTTCTCGATGTCGCCTCGGTGGCCCTCGTCGCCATGTGCGAGGGAGCTCCGGCCGGGTTCTGCATCGTGATGTCGGCCGGAGCCGATTACGACAGTGTCAACTACCTGTGGTTCGCAGCCCGCCACGACGAGTTCCTCTACCTCGACCGGGTAGCGATCGACGAACGGCACCGGCGTCGCGGCATCGGTCGCGCCCTCTACGCCGAAGTGGAAGCCCAAGGTGTCGTCGCGCGTCCCGCAGCGTCGGTCTTCTGCCTCGAGGTCAACATCGAGCCCCGCAACGACGCCTCGCTCGACTTCCATCACGCTCTCGGGTTCCGCGAGGCCGGTCAGCAGTCGACCCCGTATGGCACCCGGGTGTCGTTGATGACGCGTCCCCTCGCCTGATCCACGATCCGCGCTGGTCGATGGCGGTCAGCGGCGGTCGGGCAGGAAGCGGTAGTGACCGCGAATCGAATCAAGTCGCTCGCGTGACACCTCACCAGCGATCGTCTCCTCACCATCTCCGGCGATGGCGAGCAGTTCCCCGAACGGGTCGATGAGGAGTGAGTCGCCGCAGTGCTCGAGTCCGGTGCCGTCGGCTCCGATGCGGTTGACCCCAAGCACATACGCCTGATTCTCGATGGCTCGCGCACGCAGCAGGGTCATCCAGTGCTCGCGGCGTTTGGCCGGCCAGTTGGCGGGCACCAAGAACAGATCGGTGTCGGTGGCGAGTTGCCAGAACTCGTCGGCGAAGCGGAGGTCGTAGCAAACGAACATCGACACCCGCAGCCCGTCGATATCGACGGTCACGAGGTCGGTGCCGGCTCGCACGTGGTGCTGTTCTCCGGAATGGGTGAACGGGTGAACCTTGCGATAGCGATGCACGGTGCCGTCGGGTCCGGCGAGCACGAACGAGTTCGACGGCCGCGCGTCGTCGGGGTCGTTGTCGGCGCGCACCTCGGGGCAGGTGCCTCCCACCCAGATGCCGTGGGCGGAGGCCTGCTCAGCGAGGAAGGTCGACGACGGCCCTCCCTCCGGTTCGGTCTCAAAGCCCGGCACATGGAATCCGAACCCGGTCGAGAAGGTCTCGGTAAGCAGCGCGAGTCGCGCGCCACTGCTCGCGGCCTCGGCGATGCGGGGACCGAGTCGAGCGAAGTTGGCCTCGCGGTCTCCCCACACGATGTCGTGTTGGATACCGGCGACGGTGAAGGCCGGGGTCGTGTCGCTCATGCGAGCACCTCCTTGAGTCGTCCGAGTCGTTCGACCGCCTCGTTGATGACCTCGGGACGTTTGCAGCAGGCGAAGCGGACGAGGTTCCGTCCGCGGGCCGGGTCGACGTAGAACACCTCGTTCGGCACCGCCACCACACCGATGAGGTGCGGGAGTTGCTCGCAGAGCGCCATTCCGTCTCCGTCGGCTCGCACCGGGGTGATGTCGACCGTCGTGAAGTAGGTGGCCTCGCTCGGATAGACGGTGAAGCCGGCCCGGTCGAGTCCGGTGGCGAGGGAGTCGCGGGCGTCTTGAAGTCGTCGCGCGAGACCGGTGAAGTAGTCGTCGCCGAGCCGTAGTCCGGTGGCGATCGCTGGTTGGAACGGCGCGCCGTTCACATAGGTCAGGAACTGTTTGGCCCGCATCGCCGCTCGCACGATCTCCTGCGGTCCGCAGACCCAGCCGATCTTCCAGCCGGTGGTGCTGAACGTTTTGCCACCACTCGAGATGGTGAGGGTCCGTTCCCACATGTCGGGCAGCGTGGCCATCGGGACGTGCTCGCGGTCGTCGAACACGAGGTGCTCGTACACCTCGTCGGTGATCACCAGCAGGTCGTGTTCGAGCGCGACCTCGGCGATGGTGAGCATCTCGTCGCGAGTGAACACCTTGCCGGTCGGGTTGTGCGGGGTGTTGAGCAGGATGAGCCGCGTGCGCGGGCTGACCGCGGCGCGCAACGCCTCCGGGTCGAAGGTGTAGCCGTCGACTCCGGGGATCAGGGTGACCGGCACGACGGTCGCGCCGGCGAGCGCGATACACGCCTGATACGAGTCGAACATCGGCTCGAACACGATGACCTCGTCACCGGTCTCCAAGATGCCGAGCAACGACCCGGCGAGTGCCTCGGTCGCGCCGGCGGTGATCAGCACCTCGGTGTCGGGGTCGACGGTGAGGCCCCAGAACCGCTGTTGGTGTTCGGCGACAGCATGCCGGAGATCGGCGATGCCAAGCCCCGGCGGATACTGGTTCTGCCCACCGCGGATCGCAGCGACCGCGGCATCGAGCACTTCGGTCGGCCCGTCGGTGTCGGGAAAGCCCTGCCCGAGGTTGATGGCGCCGGTCTCGGCAGCGAGGGCGGACATGCGCGCGAAGATCGTGGTGCCGAACGCCGCGAGGCGTGAGGTGGTCGGGTCGCGCACGTCCCGAGCGTAGAGGGCGGCACCGTCGGGGATCGGCGCGAGAAAACTGCGAGGGCTCCTCGGCTCGCGACTCCGGACCGCCATGACACAGCGACATTGGTCGCGGCTCGCTCCGCGACGACTTCCCTTGGGCCGACTCGTCTTCGGCATCTCTCTCCTCCTCCCCCTGCTTCCGGCTGCCGTTACGGCGGCGGCTGAGGTGGAGGTGCCCCGCGCCTTCGATGCCATCGGGGTTGGCTCCTCCACCTCCTGCGCGATCGATGCCGATGGTGATCTGCGCTGTTGGGGTGATGGGTCGATGGGCGCGCTCGGCACCGGTTCGACCGGCAACGTCGGTTCGGGGTCGGGCACGGCGATGGCCGATCTCGAACCGGTCGTCATTCCGGCGATGGATCCCGCGGCGCGCTTCGTGGCGGTGGACGGCGGCGTGCAGTTCACCTGCGCTCTCGATGATCTTGGCTCGGTGTGGTGTTGGGGTCGCAATGAGGCGAGCCAGTTGGGGCTCGACTCGGACGCCATCTGGGTTCACCCTGACTCGATCGTCGCCCCGGTCGATTTGGGAGCCACGGCCGAGTCGATCTCGGTCGGGCCGTATCACTCCTGCGCGGTGCTCACCGGTGGGTCGGTGCGCTGTTGGGGTTTCGATCGCAGCGGTTCGCTCGGTGTTGGCCTGCCCGGTCAGCAGGTCGGGTCGACCGCTCAGCCGGTGTCCTCGGTCGATCCGGTGGATCTCGGCTCGGGCCGAGTCGCGATAGGGGTCTCAGCGGGTGGTCAGCACACCTGCGTGCTGCTCGACGACGCCTCAATGCTCTGCTGGGGTGAGAACGACTTCGGTCAACTCGGTGCCGGTGATGTGGTCGACCGCGGTCGCACCCTCGATTCAATGGGTGATGCCCTGGTGCTGGTCGATCTGCCCGGCGATGTCGTGTCGATGGCGGCCGGCGGCGAGCACACCTGCGCGGTGCTCGATGACGCCTCCCTTCACTGCTGGGGTCTGAACGATTTCGGTCAGTTGGGTCTCGGCGACACCGCCAACCGCGGTGGGGCGCTCCGCGAGGTGGGTTCGATCACGGAGGTCGACTTCGGTGGAACCGGGGTCGTGTCGGTGGAGGCGGG
>JAFMMJ010000070.1 GCA_017859785.1 Ilumatobacteraceae bacterium | reverse complement strand
TGGCAGACCGACCCGACGAAGGTGCCCCGGGTGCGAACGATCGGATCCGCGACCAACGGAGCGGCGGCCGCGATGGTCGGCTGGCGCTCGGCGATGACCGCCGACTTCTCGATGTCCTCGTGACGGCAGAGCGCCCCGATGTGGAGAGCACCCGCATCATCGAAGTGGTGGTAGCCGAGGCCCGGGATGTTGTTGATGTCGACCAGGGTCTCCGGAGCCGCGAACCGCAACTTCAGCATCGGCACGAGGCTCTGACCACCAGCAAGGATCTTGGCCTCTCCGCGGCCGGCGTCAAGGAGCGCGATCGCTTCCTCAATGGTGCTCGGCGACTCGTAGTTGAATCGGGATGGATACATCTCTCCTCGTTTCTCGCTCGCCGCTCAGCGGCCGCCGTCGTCGGGGATCGCCGTCGGGAGCGACTCGGCGTCGGGGTCGGGCCGTGGTTCCTGATGGGGAGGCCAGGGACCCTGCACTGGCTGGCCCGCGACCTTGAGGTGGTCTATGAGTTGCGGCCAGGCCCACACGGTTGGGCTCTTCCCCGTTTTCGGTGAATGCTCGATGAGCTCGTAGAGGCGCGGATTACCGGCGCTGTGACCGGACGACTCGATGGGCATCAGACCCCCCTGGTGGTGACCGCAGATCGGACGGACGTCCGAACTCAGGGTGACGATCATCACATGCTCGATCACAAGTGCGCAAATTGGGGTCAGTCTCGCTCCGAGACGACGTCGGCCACCAGGTCCAGAAGTCGTCCAACGGTGTCGAGTCGTTCCGAGACCGTCCCGGTCGTCTTCGCCTGCAGGGTCGTCACGCCGGCATCGCGGTCGGCGCGGATCCGCTCACGCACATACGCCTCGGGCCCCACCAAGTTCGTGTGCAGGCCAATCTCGATCGGCACCGCGGCCGCGGCCTCCTCCCGACGGCCCTCCGCCCACAGGTCGGACACCACCTGCACCTCCTCGGCGAACCCCTGCCTCGCGAAGGCCCGGCTGTAAAAGTTCCGGTCCGGTGGCCCCATCGCGCCGATCGTGAAGGCGTAGCCGTCCGCGTGCTTTCGACCCACCCGCTCCAGATCGTCGTCGAACTCCACCGCCACCGGCATTGTCACCGTGATGTCCCTCAAGTCGCGTCCCGCACGTCGCGCGCCCCGACGCAACGGTTCGAGGAACACCTCCGCCTGTTCTGCGATGAACGCGTTACCGAGCCAACCATCGGCGCACTCTCCGGTTAACTCGAGCATCTTCGGCCCGAGCGCGGCGATGTGGATCAGCACCTCGGTCGGACTCGCCGACGAGCGGATACCGCGGCCGGCCCCATCGAGGGGCACCGTGTAAACCTCACCGCGGCAGCCGAGACGCTCCCCCGCGGCAGCAGAACGCACGATTTCGATCGTCTCGCGCATCGCCGGGACCGGCGGAGGGAACGCAACCCCATGCCAAGCTTCCATGATCCTCGGGCCGCTCGAGCCGAGCCCGAGCTCAAACCTTCCACCCGAGAGGCGCTGCAACGACATCGTCTGCATCGCGAGCATCGCCGGTGTACGAGCACCGACCTGAACGATGCCCGAGACGAGCTGGATTCGCTCGGTGCGGGCAGCGAGGAAGGCGAGCGGGGTGAGCGCGTCGTAACCCCAAGCCTCAGGAACCCACACCGCGTCGACGCCGAGACGCTCGGCCTCGAGCACGAACCTCGCGTCGTCGTCGGAGGACATGTCGACGGCGATCGCGACTCGCATGTGTGGCACCATACGGCCCCATGACCGAGCCAGCCGAAGAGCAGACACCCCTCCGCGTCGCGGACTGTCCCTCCACCTCGGTCACGCGACTCGTCGGCCGTCCTGCCGAGGAGATCTGGGCGCTCATCAGCGACATCGAGTTCCCCGCGGCGCACTCTCGGGAGTTTCTCGGCGCCGAATGGCTCGATGGCGCCAGCGGCCCCGCGGTCGGCGCGAGATTCCTCGGACGCAACCGAAACGAGCACTTCGGTGAGTGGGAGACAACGTCAACCATCGTGGAGTGCGAACCCCCGCTTCGGCTCACATGGGCGGTCGGCGACCCTGAGGTGCCACTCGCCTGGTGGGGATTCACCCTCGGGGAGAGTCCTAACGGGACAACGGTGACTCAGACCTACCGGATCGGACTCGGGCGCAGCGGTCTCACCGCGGCACTCGAGCGCATGCCCGACCGCGAGCACGACATCATCGCGAGGCGTTTCGCCGACCAGAGGGTCGATATGGAGCGCAACCTCGCGGCCCTCGACCCAGCCGCCGACTGAGGTCCGCCTCAGCTAGGCGAGAGGGCCCAGGCTGAGGCGCGCTCGCGATTCGCCTCGTTGACGAGCGGCAGCTCGCTCCGCCAGATGCCATCACGCGCGTGCATCGCCGCGGCGACCGCCCCCGAGGTCGGCACCAGGCCGATCTCGCCGACCCCCTTGATGCCATAGGGTGAGTCGGGCTGCGGTGACTCCACCAGGATCACATCGACCGGTGGCATGTCCTTCGGTCGAATGATGTCGAGCGAGCGAAGCGTGTCGTTCAGCGGTCGACCGTCGGCATCGCATGGGAACCCTTCGGTCATCGCGTAACCGAGGCCCATGTGCACCGATCCTTCGATCTGCCCCTCGCAGAGCAACGGGTTGACTGCCCGACCAACATCGTGAGCGGCAATCACCCGCTCGACCGTTCCGGTGTCGGGGTCCATCACGACCACCTGAGCGGCGTAGCCGAACGTCGAGTGGATCACCGGGTGCTCGACGCCCTCGGACAGCGAGTTCGTCCAGTCGACCCGGTACTCCCCCTCGTAGTCGACGCCAACGCGGCACTCGTCGGCCATCGCCGCCCGGCAGGCTTCGGCGACCGCCCCCGCACCCATCAACGTGCCTCGGCTTCCAGTCGTCTGCCCAGCACCCAACTCGCGGGTCGAGTCGACGATCACCCGAATGCGCTCAGCATCCACGCCGAGCTCGGTCACCGCCACCTGCAGCGCGACCGTGTGCACGCCCTGGCCCATCTCGGTCCAACAGTGCCGAACCTCGACGATGTCGTCCTCGCGAAAGCGCACCACCGCCCGAGCGATCTCCTTGAAGCCGTTGCCAAGACCCGAGTTCTTCAACCCGACACCAAGGCCGACCGCTCGACCGGCGGCTATCGCCTCCTCATAGGCCGGTCGGACAGCCTCGAGGCACGCGCGCGCTCCGAGGCTGCCGTCGTCCATCACCTGGCCGGGGCCCCAGACCACACCCGGGGCCACCAGATTGCGCGAGCGCATCTCCCAACCCGAGATCCCGACCAGCTCGGCGAGGCGATCGACCACCCCTTCCATAGCGAACTGCGCCTGATTGGCGCCGAACCCGCGGAACGCGCCGCACACCGAGTTGTTCGTGCGCACCGCGACGGCCTCCACATCGATGGCCGGCACCACATACGGACCCGAGGCGTGACCGGCGGCCCGCTCGAGCACCTTCATGCCGACCGAGGCGTACGGCCCCGAGTCTCCGATCATCCGCACTCGGAGCGCGGTCAGGCGGCCCGCTTCGTCGCAGCCCGCCGAGTACTCCATGCGGATCGGGTGCCGTTTGGTGTGCACAAGGAACGACTCCTCACGACTGAAAGTCGTGCGCACCGGACGGTCAAGGAGCCAGGCGGCGAGGGCCGTCTGCCCCTGATTCGACATGTCCTCCTTGCCGCCGAACGCGCCGCCGTTGCTCACCAGTTCGGTCACCACGCACGACCCGTCGACGTCGAGGATCCGCGCGATGTCATTGCGGTCATCCCAGATGCCCTGACCACCCGAGAACACCATGAGCCGGCGGAAGTCGACCGCGTCACCACCGGTGCCGCCACCGGTCAAGGGCAGAGGTTCACCGGCCGGCACCGGAATCGCGAGGGTTGACTCCGGCTCAAGGAACGCGTGGTCGATGCGCTGAGTCTGGAACGTCTCCGACACCACGTGAGCCGACGCCGCGAGCGCTTGGTCAACATCCCCGCGTGAGTACGCGCTCGTCGACAGTCGATTGCCGTCCAAACCCCACACCGCGTCCTCGTCCGAGGCCAACGCCTCGACCGGGTTCGTCAACGGCTCCAGCGGTCGGTAGGCCACCTCGATGAGTTGTGCGGCCCGGCGCGCCGTCGCCCGGCTGTCGGCCACCACGAGGGCGAGAGCATCACCGAGGTAACTCGTGCGACCCCCGACCGGGATGAACACCGGCCAGTCCTTATGGATGAGACCCGAACGCAACTCGCCGGGCACATCGGCCGCGGTGAACACCCGCACCACACCCGGCACCGCCTCCGCCGCCGACTTGTCGATCGAGAGCACATCGGCGCGGGCGTGTTCGGCGAGATGCACCGCACCGTGGAGGAGCCCATCGACACGCATGTCGTCGATGAAGTCGCGCTCGCCGAGCGTGAGGTCGGTGGCCTCGTACTTGACCCCGCGCGAGCCGACACCGCCGGGGCGCACCGACACCGGCACCTCGTCGCGGGCGAGCGACTCGATCGCGTCAAGGATCTTCACGTAGCCGGTGCAACGACATAGATGCGCTCCAAGCAGACGCGCTGCCCGCTCACGGGTGATCGGCTCACCATCGGCGGTCTTATCGAGCATCGACTTGACCCGCATGACGATGCCGGGTGTGCAGAACCCACACTGGAGGGCGCCATGGGCGGCGAACGCCTCGGCCATCCGATCGCGCTCGGCGGACTCGACCCCCTCGAGGGTGATGACCGAGGTGCCCTCCACTCGATCGAGCGAGGTCTGGCATGCGACGCGCGCCTTGCCGTCGACGAGCACGGTGCAGCACCCGCACTGACCCGACGGCGAGCATCCGTCCTTCGGGGAGGTGATATCGAGCTCATCACGCAACGCCGAGAGCAAGTGCTCGTGCTCACCACGGATGGTCACCGGGGAGCCATTGAGTTCGAACGTGGTCACGGTCGAACCCCTCCGAGCGGATCACCGGCCGGCGCCGCGAGCAGGGCCCCAACCGTCGCCGCCTCGAGATCTCCTCCGCGATAGTCGACCACGCGTCCGGCAGAGACCAGGAAGCCCTGACCCTCGTGAGCGGCGAACACCGAGACATCGGAGTAGAGCCGCGGCTTGATCATCGCCGGGTCACCGCGTTCCGGACAGAAGGTCAGACAGTTGCCGCATTCATTGCACAACTCGGCGAGGACCAGATACTGCTGGCGCGACTCGAGGTCGGAATCCTCCGGGGTCCGGATCGAGAAGAAGGCGTCGTTCGGGCAGACCGTCACGCAGAAGTTGCACGCCACACACCCGAACATCTCGAGATCGTGGTCGACCTCGCGGGGCAGCTTCGAGTTGCCGCTGAGCGCGAATGGCTCGCGGCCCTCGCCGCGAATCGCCGCCACGTGCTCCGCGCAGGTCGTTCGGTGGCCGGCGGCCACGGCGCGCTCTTGGCGATGACGGCGCCAAGAGTCGAGATCGGCAAAGCCGTCCTCACTGACCGTCGTCGCCAGCGCCCGCAGCATCGGCGCGAGCCGTCCGTAGCCGCCAGGCTTCAACAGGTCGGAGCAGATCGTCGCGGGGTTGACACCCATCGCGATGGTGTCGGCGAGGTTCTCTTTCGTGACACCGGCCGAGAAGCTCACCATTACCTCTCCGTCGTGCCCCGGAACGGCGAGACGGCCGGGCAGCGCGTCACTCAGCCGTTCGAGCAGGGTGCTGGCGAGCACATGCAACGGCGCACCCGACAGGTACATCGTGTCGTCGGGCATCACACCCCGGGTGTTGTCGACCACGAGGGTGTTCGTCAATTTGATGCCGAAGCGACGCCCGCGCTCTCGCGCGTAGTCGGCAAGGTCGCCGATCAACTCGATACCGCGCTCGAACTGCAAGTCGTCGGCGAAGGCCTGCTCCTTCACCGACACGTCGCGATAGCCGAGCTCGTCGTTGACGATGGCCGACACCGTCTCGTAGCCGAGAAGCGTCGGGTTGAGCTTGACGATCACGTCGAGACCGTGGACATCGATGAGATGGCGCGTGATCGCCTCGATCTCGTGCGGCGGACACCCGTGGAAGGTCGACAGGGTGAGGGTGTCGGCGATCCGAGTGCCGAAGTCGACATCGGCCAGCCGCGCGAAGGACTCGGGAGCCGATCCGATCTCCGGACGCAACCGTTCGATCACCGGGCCCGCGTCGAGCATCGCCGCGATGAATCCCGCGACCTTCTCGCCGGAGATGCCGGCTAGGTCATAGCCGACACTCATGTCGAACACGTGCTCGCCGGGTCCGTCTCCGAGGTGCTCGGCGAGCGGCTCCCACTCGCTGAGCATCCGGATCAGCATCGACGCCTTCACGTACTCATCGACGCTCGCCGGCACCGAGAGTTCTTGGCTCCACTCAATGTTGTATCCGACGGTCTGCATATCGATGCAGGGCCGCGCGATCTCGAGGTCGTCGATCACCTGCACCGTCTTGAGTTCGAAGAGACGCGAGCCGCCCAACCATGCGAGCACCAAGTTCTGGGTCATCTGCGAATGCGGGCCCGCCGCGGGACCGATCGGAGTGGCGCACGGCCGACCGAGGAACTCGAAACCGAGATCGACATCGGGCTCTGGGCTCCAGATGCGAGCCGTCGGCAGATCGAAGATCCGGTTGCGCGTCGACCACTCGTGATCGATCCGGTGCAGGAGGGCCCCGAGCGACATCGGTGTGAGCGGTGCCACGCTCGTCATCGACTCTCCTCCCCCTTCATCACGCTTGACAAAATGTACACGCGCGTCGGCCCGGTCACCATCAACCACACAGGCCGGCGGTAGGTTCGCGACGCCCTCGGGAGGAACCATGAAGCGCACCATCACCACCATCACCGTCATCGCCCTCGCGGCCTCACTCGCCGCCTGTGGCGAGCCGACCGTCGAATCAGAGCCCGCCGAAGCGGCCGCACCAGAAGCCGCTCCCGAGAGCACCGCCGCCCCCACCACCGAAGCTCCCGCGGCCGCACCGAGCACGCCCACCGATGGGAACGCCGACAACGCCGAACTCATCGCCGCCATCGAAACGGCGATCACCGACTTCTCAGCGAGCACCGGTACCCCCGGCGCGACCGTCGCCGTGCTCATGCCCGACGGCGACGGATTGGTGCAGGTCACCGCGGCCGCCGGTCTCTCCGATATCACCTCCGGCGACGACGCCGATCCGAGCGACCACTACCGCTGGGGCTCCATCACCAAGCCCATGACCTCGACACTGATCCTTCAGTTGGTTGAGGACGGTCTCGTCGACCTCGACGAACCCGTCGCCACCTATCTCGGCGATGACTGGGCCACTGGCTACACCCTCGACGGCACCGACTACGCCCCGCTCCTCACGATCCGTCAGATCCTCAATCACACCGACGGATTCGCCGAGTACGCCTTTGACGTCGGCTTCTTCGCCCAAGCCGCTCAGCGCATGGAGACCGCCTTCGAACCCGAGGAAATCGTCGCCTGGGGTATCGGACGCGGCCCGCAATACACCCCAGGAGACGGCTACGCCTACAACACCGTCGGACACGTCGTCGCCGGCCTCGTGATCGAAGCCGTCACTGGACGCGAAGCCCACGAGGTCATGCGCGAGCGACTCTTCGACCCGGTCGACGCCGACGATGCCTACCTCACCCCGGCCGAGTTCCCACCCAACAACGATGTGGCCGGTTACGCCCGCGCGGAACTTAAGACCGCCTTCGACGTGCTCCCCGGCCTCGCCGACTATCGAGAGGCCGCGACCGTCGGCGACTTTTTCGACGTGACCGTGCCGCCCGAGGCGGTCGTGCGGTCAGCCGGCTGGACCGGCGGCGGACTCGAGGCTCAGTCCGACGATGTGGCCCGCGCGTTCCGCTTGATGTTCACCGGCGCGCTCAGCGACGACTCGGTCGCCGAGTTCACCACCCCGTTCCGCGACACCGGCTACGGCCTCGGCATCAGCGTCGGCGAGCACGCCGGCAACACGACGTTCTCCCACGGCGGGGGCGTGCCGGGCTTTCGGTCCGACGCGGTCTACCTGCCCGACCTCGACGTGACCGTCGTGGTCTCGGCCAACCTCATTCCGATCAGCCCGGACATCTCAACACTCTCCGGCACGATCCTCGATCTGGTACTCGCCCGGGTCGACGGGTGAGCGCTCCCGGTGAGGCGCGAGCGGC
>JAFMMJ010000019.1 GCA_017859785.1 Ilumatobacteraceae bacterium | reverse complement strand
ACGATCTCCTTCAGACAATCATCGAGTTCAGCCTTCTGATCGGGGCGGATACCGAGCGTCGCCGCGTACACCTCGAACCCCGCGTCGTGCAGAGTCTGGAAGGCGACTGGCTTGCCCCAGTCAGCGAAGGTGTTCTCGTAGTCGTACGGCTCAGCCGAAGCGAATCCCTGCTGGGCTACCGCTCCCTGCTCCGCGATGAATCGAGCCGGGGAGCCGTCGTAGGACGGATCGATCTGATCGGCTGACCAGATGCCCTGGGCCACGAAGACCTCAGAGAACACGCCGCCGCCAAAGACGTTGATCGTGATACCCGCCTCACCGAGGTCAGCGATGCTCTTGACGTCGGGGTAAGTGTCGGGGTCCCACATGATCATTTGCGGGTTGATCTCGAGCGGCGCGACAACCGAGAGCAGGGGAGCGTCCTCGTAGGACAGCACCTGAGCCTCGGTGTTGGCGTAGCCGAAGGTGATCGAGTCGTCGGTGTAGACGTACGAGCTCACTGGGGCAAATCCGATCGCAGGTCCGCCGGTGCGCACCTCGAAGGTGACGCCGAGGTTCTGTCCGTCAATGACCATTGGGCCACTGACCACTTTGGCGTCGGTGTCTACGGTGTAGCCCTCACCGATCAGGTTGTACAGAGCGCCGTGCTCGGCCTCTGGGAACCAGTCGGTCTGGACGACGACGGTGGCCGGGCAGACGTCGGAGAGGACTCCGTCGCCGCCACCGGCCGCCGAATCGTCGTCGCCACCGCAGGCAGCGGCGACAAGCGCGAGTGCGAGGAGGCCGGAGGTGATTCCAGCCGTTCTTGTTCGGGTCATTGGTCTCCCCCTGGAGATGGGTGTTGATGGGTGTGCTGTCCTGGTGATGGGGTCACGCCCCACCTCCCGAGGTCTCGTGCCACTTTCCGATGGCGATGTTCTGGAGCCAACCGAACGTCATGAACACGGTCACCCCGAGCGCGCTCGAGAGGATGACCGCGGCGAGGAGCTCCTCGCCCATGAGTTGGTTGGCATATCTGCGAAGGAGTTGGCCGATACCGACGTCCCCGCGTCCAAAGAAGAAGTCTCCAACGATCGCACCGATCACCGACAGCCCAGCTGAGATACGGAGTCCGGCGAAAATGGCCGGTAGCGCCGCCGGGAACATGAGCTTCCTGAGTCGCGTGACTCGGTCGGCGTGATGGAGGGTGAACAGGTCGTGCATACCGCGCTCTGCCGATTGCAGGCCGAAAAGCGTGTTCACGATGATCGGGAAGAGGGAGATGATCACGCAGACGATGATCCGCGAACGCTGACCGGTACCCCACCAAAACGAGATCAGCGGAACGATCGCGAGGATCGGGATTGCCTGGAGGGTCACCATGAACGGGAACACCGCTCGTTCGATGGTTTTTGCTTGGCTCATGACGGTCGCGAAGAGAAATCCGATCGCGATTGAAATAACGAGTCCGATCATCGCGACCTGGGTGCTCGACCACAGCCCGGAGAGCATTTCGGAGAAGGTGGGCCAGTCGAGGAATCCCTGCGCAAGCACTTCGTGTGGGGGCTTCAGAAGGAATCGCCGACGTTCGTCGAGCAGGCCATACGAGATGCCGTACCAACCGGCGATAACGAACGCTCCGAGCACGAGGGGTGGGAGCACGCTCCCTGAGAAGACCCCAGCGGCGGTGCGTTGACGTGGCCGAACAGCCGCATCGGTTGAATCACCCTGCGCGATCTCGGTACTGGCCGCGTTGTCGGTGGAGGTATCGGTGCTCATGAGTGGGAACCTCGTAGGGCATGGCTGATCTCGCCGCTCAGGCGGGCGAACTCCGGGTCGAAGCGAAGTTCGGGCGAGCGCGGGTAGGGGAACGGAATGTCGAACTCGGCGACGATTCGGCCGGGACGGGCAGACATCACGAGCACTCTCGTCGACATGAACACCGCCTCGGAGATGGAGTGGGTGATGAAGAGACCCGCGAATCCCTCGGATTGGAAGAGCCGTTGAGTCTCCTCGTTGAGGTGCTCGCGGGTGATCTCGTCAACCGCGCCAAAGGGCTCATCGAACAGGAACACTGGCGGCTTCAGAGTCAGAGTCCTCGCGAGCGAGGCGCGCATCTTCATTCCACCAGAGAGCGATTTCGGATAGTGGTTGGCGAAGCCCGCGAGGCCGACGGTGTCGATGGCCTCGAGGGCGAGACGCCGTCGCTCATCGCGATCAAATCCATGCAGCTCCGCGAGAAGCTCAACGTTGCCGAGCACGGTGCGCCACGGGAGCAGCGTTGCGTCCTGAAAGACATAGCCGAGCCGGTCACGGTCGACCTCGACTTCACCCGAGGTCGCCTCGAGAAGACCGGACGCAATTTTGAGCAGGGTCGACTTTCCGCAACCGGAGGGCCCGACGATGGTGACGAACTCTCCCTTGGCGACCGAGAACGAGGTTTCGCGCACGGCCTCCGTGCCATCGGGGAAGATCATCCCGATATCCCTGAACGCGAGGGACTCTCCGGTGGAGCGGGGGTGGTGGTCGGTTTCGACCTGGGTCATCGGGTCACTCCCCGAGAAGCTCGCAGCACGTCTGAGAACCTAGTCGTTCGAATGGGCCGAGGCGGTACGACGTCGGTGTTCGAACCGCCTCGTATTACAGCGTTAACAAAGAGTCAGGAGGCCCAGGAGGGTCGCCAGGTGTCGCTATCTCGAAGTGGCATGACGTGACTGGTCACTCCGGCGTCGTCGAATCTATGCAGAAGGATTGATCCGGGCTCTTCGGTGTACGAGGTGCCGCCCCCGCTGAGGTCGAGGGCGACCTGAGCAGCCGAGCTTGGCGAGGTGATCACGGTCACGCCCGAGCGGATGTGCACGGCGTAGCGATGGAGGTGGCCAGTGAGCACCGCGAGGACGTTTCGGTGCCGTGCGATCACGTCGAGTTCCTCCGCACCGCCCTCGAGTCCGTAGTGGTCCATGAAGTCGATTCCCGAGATGAAGGGCGGGTGATGTTGAACAACGACAGTCTGCGCACCGGTGGAGAGCTGTTGATCAAGGGCGTCGAGACGCTCGGAGGTAAGCAAGCCGCTGTGGGAATCCGCTCGCACGGTGTCCACAACGAGGAAACGCGGCCCGCCATCGGGCAGCACAATGTCGTACTCGAGTTCCCCGTGGACCGAGGGGAGCGGCGTGAGGGCCCCGCTAGTGGTCGAGGCGATGGCGCGTACCGCGTCGCGATCGTCGTGGTTCCCGGCAACAAGCAGGAGTGGCAGCTCGGTTCCGGCGAGCAGATCGGCGAGGTGCTCGTATTGCGCAGGGTCGGCGTCATTGACGAGGTCGCCGCTCAGGATGATGAGATCTGGGGCGAATCGTCGCGCCTGCTCAAGAGCGACGGTGAGGCCGCGGGCGGTGTCGACGCGGCCCTCCATGAGTTGTCCGTGCGCGTAGATATGGGGGTCGCTGATCTGAACGACGAGCACACCTCGACACTAGGTTGCGTGCGTGGTTGTTGAGTTCCTGAACTTCCGAGTTCCTGTCAACGAGCGTGATCGCTGGTTGGGCATCGAGGCGGAGCATTGGACCGCGTTCCTTCAGACGAAGCAGGGTTTCGTTCGTAAGGAGGTCTGGGTCAACGCGGATGACCCCGAAGCGGTCACAGCGGTGATCTGGTGGGAAAGCCTGGATCACTGGCGTTCGATACCGCAGGCGGAACTCGACGCCGTGATCCAGAGGATGGGGCCTCACGAGCGCTCGGCGACCCTGACCACCTTCGATGTCGCACGGGTGGCTGAGTAGGCAGTCCCGGTCGACGCGTTCGATGTCAACGAGTTCGTCGAGTTGCCTAGCGGCCGAAATCGAAGGTGGCGATCTCAGCCATCGCCTCGCAGATAGACGCGACCGCGCCTTCGAAGAGCCGGCGTCCCAATTCAGCGGTCGCGCCGGTTGGGTCGCCGATGTAGCCGTCGGGATGGAAATCGTTCGACAGCCAGCCGAAGGAGACTGACCCGCCGAACTTCACATGCCGGTTGTCGGCCAACGCCTCGGGCACCCGCCGGGCCGCAAGCGACAGGTTGACGAGATCTGGTCGGAGGTGCATGAAGACGGAGGTTTCGTTAAGTCCACCGTGAATTCCCATTCCGAGCTCGTCTTCCGTTGACGTGCCGCCGTAGGCCGGGGGAAGGGAGGGATGCACAAGAAACGTCCGAAGGCCGGTCGCGAGGCGGATCTCACGAAGGGCGGTGTTGAGCAGGGTGGTGTTGCCACCGTGCCCGTTGAGGAGCACAAATCGCTCCGCCCGAGTTGTCGCTACGGCTCGACCGAAATCGGCGAGCACGCCCATAAGGGTGTCGGAGGAGAGCCAGATCGTCCCGGCGGCCCAAGCGTGCTCGTTCGACTTCGACACCGAGAGGGTCGGCAGCAACCACAGGTCGAGTTCGTCGCCGACCCGGTCGACCACGGCGGTCGCCACTTCCTCAGCGATTACGTGGTCCACCGACATGGGCAGGTGGGGGCCGTGCTGCTCTACGGCGCCAATCGGAAGCACGATCGTCGAGCGCTCGCTAATCCGCTCATGCACCTGGGGGCCGGATAACTCATCGAATCTCCTGGACACGCTCCGACAGTAGCGAGCACGTAGCCCACGGCACCTACCATCGGCTCGTGGTGGATCGTCGGATCATCAGCAACGCTTGGTCAGAGGGTGAACGCGTCGATCTTCTCATCGAGAACGGTGTGGTCGTGGCCGAGCACATCGACCCGGCATCGGTTGAGTGCCCGGCGGTCGACGTTGGCGGTCGGCTCCTTCTGCCCGCTCTCGCGGAACCGCACGCTCACCTCGACAAGGCCTTGACGGCTGACCTCGCGCCGAACGCGACCGGGGATCTGCGCGGCGCGATCGACGCATGGATGGCGGCGGAAGCGGCGGGACGTTTCGAGCCGGTTGGGATGGCTAATCGCATACGTGACGAGCTCCGGCGACTCCTGCTGAGTGGGGTCACCTCCGTACGCAGCCACCTCAATGTCGGGGGAGGCGTCGGAATCGAGCATCTTCGTGTGGCCCTCGCGGTGGCCGAGGAGTTCACAGGCGTGATGGACGTGCAGCTCGTCGCCATGATCACCATGCCATTGACGGGGCCCGGGAGTGAGCCCAACGTGGTCGCCCTTCGGGATGCTGTCGATGCGGGTGTGCACTTGGTCGGCGGTTGTCCGCATCTGGAGCCTGATCCAGTCGGTGCGATCGACGCGCTGATTTCAGTCGCCGACGCGGATCGTCCGATCGATCTTCATGTTGATGAGACCCTCGATCCGTCGATGCTCACCGTGCTCGATCTCATTTCCGTTGCTCGCCAGCGTTCCGACGTGCGTTTCACCGCAAGCCACTGCGTCAGCCTCTCTGCCATCGAGAGCGATCGACTCTCCGAGGTGGCCGACGGCCTCGCGGAATGCGGGGTGGGCGTGGTCGCACTGCCGCAGACCAACCTCTTCCTTCAAGGTCGTGATGACGTCCAGCGGATTCCTCGTGGAATCGCGCCGGTGGGAGTTCTCCGACGACATGGGGTCCTGGTTGCAGCGGGTGGCGACAATGTCCAAGATCCGTTCAATTTGGTCGGCCGATCGGACCCGCTTGAGGCAGCCGCGCTCATGGTGATGGCGGCGCATGAGTCGCCCGATGACGCCCTCAACCTCGTCTCGAACGGTGCACGAGCCGTGATGGGACTCCCTGAGTGCGGTCCTCGGCTCGGGTCGGTGGCCGACATCGTCGCGATCCCCGCCCGATCAGCACGAGAGGCTGTCGCGGATGCGAGCGCCGACCGAATCGTGTTCCGGGCTGGCCAAGAGGTCGCGCGTTCCTCGGTGGTTCGGTCAACCGTCGTCGATTTCTGACGTCAGTTCCAGAGATTCCTCGCCTTCATCACATCTCGGAGAGCGCGCAGATCGTCGCTCATGATCCCATCCACACCGAGGTCGAGGAGCCGCCCGATCTCGACCGGGTCGTCGATCGTCCAGACATGAACTTGGAGGCCTCGTCGGTGGGCTCGTCTCAAAAAAGCGTCGGTGACGACCGGAATCGGCCCCTGGCGCACGGGCACCTGGGCGGCGAGACCCGCGAGGGGCACGGGCACCCCGCTCACGAGGCTCGAGACGGCTGCCGGTCCGAGGCTGGTGCACAGTCGTGGACCAAGGTCGCCTCGTAGGCGTCGCAACCGAAGGTCGTTGAAGCTCCCGATGGCCACCCGGTCAAGGCACGAATGCCGACGCAGTGCTGAGGCAAGCGGCGCGACCGCCTCATCGGATTTGCAGTCGATGTTGAACCGCGCGTCGGGGTAGCGCTCGAGCAGTTCGTCGAGGGTCGGGATCGAGTGCTGGCCGGCAACTCGTGCTTGTGCAACCTCCGCCCACTTCATTGACGCGATGTCGCCAGGTCGACCGCAGGTTCGGCTCAGGTCCGGGTCGTGGAAGGCAACGAGCACTCCGTCAGCGGTGGCGTGGACGTCGGTCTCGAGATAGGTGAAACCGAGTTCCACCGCGTCATCGAACGCGGCGACGGTGTTCTCGGGGTGAACGCCCGTTCCTCCTCGGTGGGCGAACGCGATCGGCCCGGAGAACTCAAGGTACGGATGGCGCGCGACAGGTCGCACCATTCAGATACTCCGGCCCGCGGCTGCCCAGTACTCGTCCTTCAAGAGCCGCTTGTACAGCTTGCCGGTTGGGTGTCGGGGCAATTCCGGGCGGAAGTCGACGCTGCGTGGGCACTTCACGTCGGCGAGATGCTCGCGGCAGTAGGCGATGAGGGTCGCTTCGAGTGCGGCGCGATCCTCATCGCTCTCGGGCATGCTCAATGGCTCGACAACGGCTTTCACCTGCTCGCCGAAGTCATCGTCGGGAACACCGAAGACGGCGACGTCGACCACTGCTGGGTGCGACACGAGCAAGTTCTCGGCCTCCTGTGGGTAGACGTTCACTCCGCCGGTGATGATCATGTAGGCCTTGCGGTCGGTGAGATAGAGGAAACCGTCCTCGTCGACGTGTCCGACGTCTCCGAGGGTGCTCCAGCCCGACGGGTGGCGACTCGCGGCGGTCTTCTCGGGGTCGTTGTGATATTCGAAGGTCGCCCCGCTCTCGAAATACACCGTTCCGGCCTCGCCGACGGGAACTTCCTCGCCGTCCTCACCAACGATGTGCACTGAGCAATTGATCGGCACGCCGACGGTGCCCGGATGGGCCAGCCACATATCGCTGTTGCAGTAGACGAAGCCGTTGCCCTCGGTTCCCGCGTAGTACTCGTGGATCACTGGGCCCCACCAGTCGATCATCTGCTGCTTCACGGCGACCGGACAGGGTGCCGCGGCATGAATCGCCGCTTCAAGGCTCGAGACGTCGTACTGCGAGCGCACCTCGTCGGGAAGTTTCAGCATTCGGACGAACATGGTCGGAACCAGCTGCGAATGAGTAGCCGAGTATTGCTCGATGAGTTGGAGGTATTCCGCTGGGTCGAAGTGTTCCATGACCACCACTGTGGATCCGCAGGCTTGAACCGCCATACAGAATCTGAGTGGAGCGGCGTGGTACAGCGGAGCGGGCGACAGGTACGTCTTCGAGTCGTCCATCGCGAAGAGCAACTCGAGGAGCGTCTTGACCCCGCTCGAGAACTCCTCCAGCGGCGTGGATGGGACCGCGGGGAGCACCCCCTTCGGGCGTCCGGTCGTTCCTGAGGAGTAGAGCATGTCGGTGCCAGCGACACGGTCGGGAAGTGGCCCGGCATCGTGCATCGCGACCGTGTCCTCATAGGACTCGTGACCGTCGATGACGCCGTCAAGCATGAGTCTCCGCTCAACTTTGGGGGTGGAGGCGACGATGGCGGAAGCGAGACCAGCCAAGTGTTGAGAGGTGATGAACACTCGGGCCCCGCAGTCGTCGACGACGTAGCCGAGTTCTTCAGCGGTCAGACGAGAACTCGCCGCGGTGTAGATGAGGCCGGCGTAATTGCAGCCCCACAGCACTTCGAGGTAACGCGGGTGGTTCTCCATACAGATGGCGACGTGGTCACCGGGTTGCAGACCGCTTTCTCTGAGGAGATGGGACAGCCGATTCGCGGCTGTGTCGAGTTCGGCAAAGGTTTGTGTCCAGCCGGTCCCCGCCATGATCACGGCGGGCTTGTCGGCGTGCTGGGCGAGGTGCGCTCCCGGGTACATGCCGTCCGAAGGTAGTCGACGCTACGTTGCCCCCGGTGGGGGAGCGCTGGACTGATCGGGGTCGCGAACTCGCGCTCCTCACGGATCGTTTGCAACACCTCACACCCGACGGTGGGGTCGACGACGCGCTCTTCGATCTGCTGCTGACCCTCGGTCGCGTCTTCGACCCCGAGGTCGACCTTGCAAAGGCCGTCGCAACAATCGATCGCTTGTCCGAGCGAATCTCCTCGGATCCCTCACCTCGTGGCGTGGTCCGTTCTCTGATGGAGTCCGGGATCGGCGGGGCGGGTCCATCGTTTCTCTCTTGGCGGAACTCCTCGGTCGCCCATGCGCTCCTGAGCGGTCACGGGCTCCCGCTCACCCTTGGAGCGATCACCGTTGTCGCCGCCGGTCGGGTGGGTTGTCAACTCGAGTTGATCGGTCTTCCGTTTCACGTCGTTGTCGGTTGCCCAGTCGGCGAGGGCACGTCCGAGACAGCGGATGGAAGTCCCCGTTATGACGCGTTCATCGATGCGCTCGTGCCATCGGTGTGCGATGTGCACGCTCTCGAGACGTTGGTGGAGCGGAACTCGCGCGGCCGGCTTCGCCTCGAACCGTCGATGTTGGCGGTCATGTCGAATCGCGATGTGCTCGTTCGTGTGCTCAACAACTTGGAGAACGCGGCGAACGCCGGTCGGGACCTCCCTCTGCTCGGACTGGTTCGGGTCGTGCGCGCGGTCGCTTACTCGGTGCTTTCGGCCTCAGGTGAGAGCGAGGCCTCAGGACGATCAAGCCCGTCGGGTCGTCACATGCTGAACTGACCACGTGATCGACCGTGATGTGAAGCAATGCCTCGGCCAGATGATGAAGGGCGTCGAGGTGGTTGGAGCCCGTCACGATGGCGTTGCTCGGGCGTACACGAGCCACTGGGTGACGCAGGTGAGTTTCGAGGAACCGGTTGTCATGGCGAGCGTCTCGCCAAGGCATGACACCTATCCGCTCATGCTCGCCTCTGGAGAGTTCTCGGTGAGCGTGCTGGCCGGAGATCAGGTTGCTGAGGGTCAGTACTTCTCATACCCGGGCCGTCGCTTCCGACATATCGCGACGGAGTACATCGCGCCGTGGCCAACCGATGACGAGGGCCCGCCGATCGTGCCCGGTTCGATCGCGCATCTTCGGTGCTCAATCTTGAGCCAACAGACCTGCGAGGACCATGAACTGCTCATCGCGCGGGTGGTGGAAGTCCTCCCGGGTCGGCTCAAGGAACCGCCGCTGCTGTATTCGAGCCGCTTGGGTTGGCGTATCGCTGGGGATCGTGCGCGGGAACCAGGATCCAGCGTCCGCGACGTTCTCCTAGAGCGTCTCGGGGATTCAGCCGATGTTGGCGAGGAGTGACGGCGGCGGACTCAGGGCTGTTCAATCGGTCGGCCCGCTGGCCACCGTGCCAGGCGGTGGACCGGGGTTGTTCACCACGCCTCGGCAGATCTCCTCCACATAGGCCGCGATCCGATCCACTGGGGACAACTCCGGCGTTCGACCCTCCGCATCGGGCTCGTTATCGAGGGCGGCCAGCACCTCCGGGGCGATTCCCTCAATGGTGTCGCCCGATTCCTCGTTCACGATCGTTGTCGTCGATTCCAACACCAGTTCCCGAGCGATGCTGGTGACCGACTCGGACCGCAGTGCAGCGATCACGACCTCGAGGTCCGACCGAAGAGCCTCCGGCACGAGTTCGACGATGGCCTCGTAACGGGCGGCGATCTCGCTCTCGGTGAGTGTGCCGGTCTCGGGATCGTCGACCGCGAGCAGGGTGGCGCACGGTTCAGAGGTGGGAACGGTGGATGGCGTTGCTTCCGGAGAGGTGGGAGACGGAGGTTGGACCACCGTTACGACCGAGGGCGCGAGGATTTCCTCTTCCTCGACGAGGGCGCACGACGCTACGAGCAGGCAGGTGATGAGCGCGAGCGCCCCGCGGTTCACGCCGAGTTGCTCACGATGACGGCGAGAAGCATGGCGATCACTGCCGCGATCGAGCCAAGCGCTCCTCCAAGCGCCTTGACGAGACGTGAACTCGAGACGGAGTGTGCGGCGGCGGCTCCACCGCTGACGGCCACGGCCACGATCTTCAATGCGAGCGCGATTTGGGCGTCCGAGTCGAGGGTGTCGATCGAGAGCAGCGACCACACCCCGGTCACCACCGTCACCCCGAATGCCGGCCACGCGATGCGGGCGAACGCGCGGGCCACGACCGGGAGCGCGTCGCGGTGGTCGCGACGCAAGCCTGAGACAACGTTCGCCAACACGAATTGGCCCCCAACCCAAATTGATGCGGCGAGGATGTGGAGGAAGATTCGGATGGTGTCAAGTGTCATCACAACTCCGCGAGGACGTGGGATGCCGGCAGAGACCGATCATCCATTTTGGGTCGGCTGAGGGTGGCACCGCCGAGGAGAGCGGTGCACGCGGTCTCGATGGCGTGCTGGAGATCTCGGATGTTGCGCGGGGGAGGGAAGTACTCGTCTTCCGTGGTCACTCGAATGGCGTGCACCCCCTCGCGAGGTGAGAGGCGCTCGACGACTTCCTCCACGAGTGATTCTGGGGCTGAAGCGCCGGCGGTCAGACCGACCACTCCGGAGATGTCATCGGGCAGCTCGTCGGCCGTGTTCACCCGGAGCACCCGCTCACATCCAGCCTCTACCGCGAGCCGCTGGAGGGCCATGGTGTTGGACGAGTTCGCAGAGCCGATGACGATGATCACATCGCAGTCGGCGGCCAACTCAAGCAGGGAAGCCTGACGATTGGTCGTAGCGAAGCAGAGATCGCTGCGACCAGGCATCCAAACCTCGGGAAAGCGCTCACGAACGCGAACGGCGACGGCGTCCCAATCACGATGAGACAGCGTCGTCTGCGCCAGCAAGGCGACGGGCTCGGAGAATTCCGGGAGGGCGTCAACTTCTTCGACCGATTCGACACGCGAGATCGCCGTTGGCGCGACGGCCATAGTGCCGACGGCCTCCTCGTGGCCCTCGTGGCCCACATAGACAATTCGGTAACCCTTGCCGGCGCGCACCTTCACCTCGTGATGGACTTTGGTGACGAGGGGGCATACCGAGTCGACGACGAATGATCCCCGTTCACGGGCCGCGGCGACTACCTCGGGCGCCGAGCCGTGGGCCGAGAGCATGATCGGGCTGCCTTCGGGTACCTCGGCGATGTCATCGACGAACACCACACCGCGATCGCGGAAGCGCTCAACGACGTTCCGGTTGTGCACGATCTCGTGGTAGCAGTAGACCGGCTCGTCGAAGGTGCGCACCATCCACGCGAGCGCTTTGATCGCCATCTCGACTCCAGCGCAGAAACCACGGGGTTCGGCGAGCAGCACGCGTTCTACGGGCATGACGGCTTCAGGCTACCGATCAGTGGTGACCGGTAGCCTCACTTGCTGTCATGGCTCGGGTGTCTTCTCTCCCGCGGGTCGTGCGCGTCGCCGAGGACTCCCCGGCATTCCGTGCCGGTCTGCTCGTTGGCGACGAGATCGTGGCCGTCGACGGTCTCGTGCCTCGCGACCTCATCGAATGGCGATTCGCGACCGATGCGGCGAACCCCTCGATCACCCTCATGCGAGGAGGCCTTGAGCAGGAGGCCGACGTGGAGAAGGCCGACGGGGCTCCACTCGGTGTGGAAGTCGACTCAGCAGTGTTCGACCGCGTCCGCACCTGCGATAACCACTGCGAGTTCTGTTTCATCCATCAACTGCCGAAGGGTCTTCGCCGCAGCCTGTATCTCAAGGACGACGATTACCGGCTGAGTTTTCTCTACGGGAACTTCACCACCCTCACACGTTTCACCGAGGCCGACCTCGAGCGAGTCGTGACGGAACGGTTGTCTCCTCTGCACGTCAGCATTCACGCCACCGAGGGTGGGCTTCGATCGCGGATGTTGAAGAACCGTCGAGGCGCAATGAGTCTTCGTTGGCTGCGTGCGCTACTGGACCACCGCATCGAGGTTCGCGCTCAGGTGGTGGTGTGTCCGGGAGTGAACGACGGCGATCATCTGGACGACACGCTCGCCGGACTGCTCGACCGTTTCCCCGAGATCACCACGGTCGCCGTCGTGCCACTCGGGGTTTCCCGGTTCAACCCTGAGCAATCAATGCGTGAGCACACCGTCGCCGAGGCGGCCGCCGTCATCGACATCGTCGAGCGCTGGAGGGAGGCGTATCGGTCAGTGCTCGGGCGCTCGGTGGTGCATCTGGCCGACGAGTATTTCCTGCGGGCCGGTCGGGAGTTCCCAAGCATTGACGCGTACGAGGGCTGTGAGATGCACGAGGACGGTGTCGGGATGGCGCGCACCTTCGATGCCGAGTTCCACGGTCGTGTCGACACCGCGACCGGCCCGAAGCGCGGGTTCTTTGTGTCGGTGGATGGGGGAGGAGCGATGCCCCCGAATCCCGCCGCCTACACGGGTTTGCGCGCTGAAAGCCGTGTCGAGTTGAAAAGCGCTGTTCGACGGTCCGGTTCAATCGGCATTCTCACGGGCGAACTTGGCGCGGCCGTCCTCGCGCCGCTCATCGACTCACTTGATCGTTCAGATGTGAGACTGCTGCCGGTGCGAAACGAGTTCTTCGGTGGCAACACGGCAGTGACGGGCCTCATGACCTTCGAGGACGTCTCACGGGTGCTAGCTGGTGAGCCGGAGACCGATCGTTATCTGCTTCCTGATGTCTGCCTGAGCGACGATGGTCGGTTCCTCGACGGGGGGCGTAGCGTTGATCTTCCCCGCAGGGTCGAGATCGTGCCGACGGATGGCAGTTCCCTCAGGCGGGCACTTCAAAGCGCGGTCTGAACATGACAGATGACGGAACAGCCGGGGACATCGCGTCCATCGATCCGAGCAGTGAACGGGCAACCATCGTCGTGGTCGGCCGACCGAATGTCGGTAAATCCACGTTGTTCAATCGAATCGTCGGTGGTCAGGTGGCCATCGTGGAGGATCGTCCCGGCGTTACCCGTGACCGCAAAGAGATGGACGCCGAATGGCTCGGAGTTCCCTTCCGTGTGATCGACACCGGCGGGTGGATGCCAGGTGGGGACGCGCTTGACGCCAAGGTCTCCCGACAGGTGGAGCGCGCCGTCGAAGAGGCCGACCTTGTCCTTTTCGTGGTCGACGCGACGGTGGGGGTGGTGACCGACGATGAGGCGGTGGCCGACTGGCTTCGGCGCATCGACACACCGGTGCTGGTGGTCGCGAACAAGTCCGACAACGATCAGCGTGAACGCGAGCTCTGGGAGTTCCTCTCGCTCGGTCTCGGTGACGCGCTACCAGTGTCGGCGCTGCACGGCCGTCGCGCTGGTGATCTCCTTGACGTCGTTCTCGAACGCCTCGGGCCCCTTGGTGTGCCTCCGGAGCGCGTTGTCGAGCCGTGGCTTGATCTCGATGCGGCAACCGACCTCGCTGACGACGGCGAGCGACCGCCGAGAGTGGCAATCGTCGGTCGACCGAACGTCGGCAAGTCAACGTTGTTCAATCGGCTCGTTGGTGATGACCGAGCGGTGGTTCACGATATGGCGGGCACCACGCGCGATGCCGTCGACACCTTGGTCGACACCGAGGACGGCCCCATCGTCTTCGTCGATACCGCCGGCATGCGCCGACGGTCACGCATCGACGACAGCGCCGAGTATTACTCGGCGGTTCGCGCGCTGAGAGCGATCGACGACGCCGACGTCGCACTCCTCGTCATCGACGCCAATGAGGGCGTCACCGGCCAGGACCAGCGGCTCGCTGAACGAATCGACGCCTCGGGGTGCCCGGTGGTGGTCATGTTGAACAAGTGGGAGACCATCGACGACGCGGAACGCAGAGCGTCGATCAAGGCCGATGTTGTGCGGAAGCTCGCCTTTCTAGGCAATGCCCCGGTGCTCGGGATCTCGGCACTGACCGGAAAGGGTGTGCACCGCCTGCGACCTGTGCTCGCCGACGCGATTGAGCAATATCACCGGCGGGTGCCGACCAAGGACGTCAACCGAGTGATCGCGGCCGCCCAGCAGGCCTCGCCGGCACCGGGAGGCGCGCGAGTTCTCTACGCGATCCAGGGTGCGACTGATCCGCCGACGTTCACGCTCTTCGTGAACCGCGAGTTGCCCCAGCACCATGTGCGATATCTGGAACGAAGCATCCGTGAGGCCTTCGGGTTCGGATCCACACCACTGAAACTCCGCATTCGCAAGAAGCAGGGCTGACATGCCCTGGTGCGAACCGTGCGCTCGCTACCACGCTCCCTCCGCCCTCGACTCGGAGGGTCGGTGCCCGTCATGTGGCTCCGACTTGAGCGAGCAGACCGAGCGCGCCCGTAACGCCCTTGCCGAGGAGCGCACACCGTGGCACTTCAAGCTGCTGGTCGTCGCCCTCATCGTCTATCTCGTTTGGCGGTTCGTCGAACTCTTCGCTTGAGCGCCTGACCTGCGATAGTCCCGTCGGGAGGTTGCCATGAGGGGACTGTCAGAACGGGTCGTGATGATCACCGGAGCCGGTGGCGGCATCGGCTCGGCGACAGCGCGTCGGTTCGCTGAAGAGGGCTCGATCGTTATTGCTCTCGACCGGGCCGCCGAGGCGGTGGCCGCCGTTGCCCATGAGATCGGTGCCACCGGAGCGCGAATCGAACCGGTCGTCGCCGACTTGACCGACCGTGAGAGCCTCGAGCGGGCCGTCCAATCGGTGGAGGAACGCCACGGGGGAGTGGACGTGCTCGTCAACAACGCGGGTTGGGACGTGTTCAAGCCCTTCTTGCAGACCTCGGTCGATGAGTGGCTGCGTCTCATCGACATCAACCTGGTCGGCGCGCTTCATATGTTGCACCTCGTTCTGCCGGGCATGGCGGAGCGAGGGTTCGGACGAGTTGTCAACGTGTCCTCCGACGCCGCCCGTGTCGGATCCTCAGGCGAGGCTGTCTATGCAGCCTGCAAGGGCGGCCTGGTGTCGCTGACCAAGACACTCGCGCGCGAGCACGCCCGCCACGGGATCACCTGCAACGTCGTCTGTCCCGGTCCAACGGACACCGCGCTCTTTGATGGTTTCCGTCAGGGAGCCTCGAATCCCGAGAAACTAGAGGAGGCGTTCCGCCGCTCGATTCCGCTTGGCCGGATCGGTCAGCCCGACGACCTTCCCGGGGCGATCTTGTTCTTCGCGAGTGATGACGCCGCGTTCGTGACCGGGCAGGTGCTCAGTGTCTCGGGTGGCTTGACGATGGTGGGTTAGCCCCCGGGGGATCGGCGCCATCGGTCGCTAGCATCCTCCTCCACACACGGGCTGTGGCGCAGCTTGGTTAGCGCGCTTGTCTGGGGGACAAGAGGTCCCGAGTTCGAATCTCGGCAGCCCGACCACGAACCGGCTGGTAACAGCCGGTTTTCGTGTTTTTCGGCCCCGATTGGAGGCCACCGAGTTGCCGAACCTGGCGTCAGACGTCGATCTCCGGCGGTGGAAGCACCCCGGCTGCCTCGATGGCGTACCGGCCTGCTTCCTCGATCATCCGGTAGGCGAGGTCGACCTCCGTGCCGCTGTCGAGTGTGAATCGCACGGTGAGAGCGACGACTCCCGATGCGATGAGGCAGTCGACCGGCTCGCTCGGACTCGCCGTCAACAAGAAGGGATACCCCGACGCGATGATCGATGCGAACTGGTCGGGATCCACACCCGCGCGGAACGCGGCGGATGAGAAGGTCAACGCACGCTCGAAATCGCCATCGATCAGTGCGAGATGCTGCCCGACGGCGGTCATCGCGGCCGCCTCTCGAATGTCATCCGGACAAGCGGTTGGGTCAGGGTTGGGGCTTCGCGTCTCCGGTGCCTCGGTGGTGCTCGGCGCGACCGAGGTTGTCGGTGACGTCGATGATGTCGATGCTGCGACCGAGGTTGACGGTGCGAGTGTCACCTCAGGTGACGCAGATTGGGAACACGAGATCAATGCGAGCGCCAGGACCACACCGAGAATGCGCATGAGTTGACCGTAGACAGGGCGACCACGAGCCGCATATCCCTGCGGTTGATGACCGATCTAGTGTCGGGCCATGACGCCAACCATCATCCACCGGGGACTCGATTTCGGGGAGGGGCCGAGGTGGCATGACGGCCGCCTGTGGTTCAGCGACTTCTTCCGTCACGGTGTGTTCACCCTCGACGGCGACCATGAAGAACTCGTGGTGGAGGTGTCGGGGCAACCCTCGGGGCTCGGTTGGCTTCCCGACGGTCGTCTCCTGGTTGTCTCAATGCTCGACAAACGTCTGCTGGTCTGGGACGGCGATGGACTCGCCGAGCACGCGGACCTGTCCGCGGTCAGTGAATACGAGTGCAACGATCTCGTTGTTGGCGCTGACGGCACGGCCTATGTCTCCACCTTCGGTTTCGACCTTCATGGAGGGGACGAGCCACGCCCGACACGAATGGTCGTCGTTTCCCCCGACGGAACGGTGCGCGTCGCTGAGGATGAGGTGTGGTTCCCGAACGGAAGCGTCATCACTCCAGAGGGCCGCCTGATCGTTGGCGAGACCTTCGCCTCGCGCTACACCTCCTACGCGCTCGACGACACCGGGATGCCGGTTGATCGTCGCGTCTGGGCCGAGGTGGAGGGTCTCACTCCGGATGGCTGCTGTCTCGACGCCGAAGGCCGCATTTGGTCCGCCGACCCGGTCGCCCGGCGCGTTGTGCTCATCGAGGAGGGGGGCCGCGTCGTGGAGGAGGTCGCTACCGAGCAGTCAGCGGTCGCGTGCATGCTCGGCGGTGACGATGGCCGAACGCTGTTCATCCTCACGTCTCAGGGAACGAAACCCGAGCGGGTCGCCGGCACGGGTACGGGACGAGTGGAGACCATCCGGGTGGAGGTGCCTGGAGCGGGACGCCCGTGACATGTGCGGCCGGTATGTAACGACCACCAGCCCAGAACGCCTCGCGGAAATCTTCGAAGCCTCGGTCGTCGACATCGAGTGGTCTCCGAGATTCAACTTGGCTCCAAGCGCGCAGGCCCCAGTCATTGGCACCAACGGCTCCGATCGCACGGTGACCTCGGCCCGGTGGGGCCTCATCCCTCACTGGTCGCGTGAGGACGTCGGAGCGCGACTCTCGAACGCACGCGGAGAAACCGTCTGGGACAAGCCGTCGTTTCGAGATGCCGTACGCCGACATCGCGTGATCGTTCCGATGGACGCCTTTTACGAATGGGCCCCGGCATCCCCCGATGGCCCGCGAACCCGAGCCGGCCGGCCCGCTAAGCGTCCCCACCTGTTCACCCGACGGGACGGGGGAGTCCTCAACGTCGCCGGTATCGCCTCGGTCTGGAAACGAGGAGAGGCGCCAATAGCGACGTTCGCGGTCGTCACGACGGCGGCGAACGGCACGATGTCGCCGATCCACGACCGCATGCCAGTCATCCTCGATGACAACGGCGTCGACCGGTGGCTCGACCCAGACGATCAGCCCGAGGACCTCCTCCAGCCCGCCGCAGACGACCTACTCGAGATGTGGGAGGTCGCCACCGAGGTCAACGATGCTCGCAACGAGGGAGCCCACCTCACCGAACCCGTCGATCCCACATCGACAACGCTCTTTTGAACCAGTCGGTCGGTCAGTTCACCAGGCTCTGATAGACGAGCTGCTTGAGCTCGGGCCGAATCGGGTGGGTGCTCGAGGGGAGCAACTGCGTTAGGAACACGACCGACAACGACTCGGCTGGATCGATCCAAAACGCGGTGCTTGCCGCGCCTCCCCAGGCCAACTCACCTTCGGAGCACGGCACCTTGTTAGCCGCCGCGTCGATCACCACCGAGAAGCCGAGCCCGAATCCAATGCCGTCGTAGGTCGTCTCGGAGAAGAGCGGCCGACCGTAGGCCTCGAGATCGGCATCGCCGGGCAGATGGTTGCGGGCCATGTAGCCGACCGTGTGGCGTCCAAGAAGCCGCACACCGTCGAGCACGCCTCCGTTCAACACCATTTGGCAGAACCGCAGGTAGTCGTCGGCGGTGCCGTACAAGCCGCCGCCTCCGGAGAGCACCCGCGGAGGGTTCGGTCGCACCAGAGACGACGGCGCCTGAACAGCACGCCCGGTTGCCGGATCGGGGATGAACAGATCGGCGAGGCGGTCCTGTCGCTCGGGTGGAACCGCGAACGACGTGTCGTGCATACCGATGGGCCCAAGGATCTCGTCCTCGAAGAATCGATCGAGGGTCATGCCTGAGACCACCTCGACAACGCGCCCAAGCACGTCGGTGGCGATCGAATAGTTCCATTCCGTCCCGGGCTGGAACAGCAGCGGTAGTGACGCCCAGGCCCGACAGCAATCGGTGAGGTCGAAGCCCTCGGGATAGCCCCATTCGAAACCCGCCGCTCGGTACATGGCGTCGACTGGATCCTGTTGCTGGAAGCCATAAGTGAGCCCAGCTGTGTGGGTGAGAAGGTGCCAGATCAGCATCGGGCGGTCCTGCGGGATCAGAACCGGATCCTCCTCGGTTCCTCCAGCGAAGACCATGCTCTCGCCGAACTCGGGCAGATACCGCGACACCGGGTCCTTCAGGCCGAGCATGCCTCGTTCGACCAGCATCATCGCCGCGACCGAAGTCACGGGTTTCGTCATCGAGTAGAGCCGAACCACCGTGTCGTCGACGAACGCACGATTTCCGCTCGCATCGGCACTCCCGCAGGTCGAGAGATGCGCGACACGACCGTGCCGGGCAACGGCGACCAACCATCCCGACAGCCGACCGTCGTCGACGTAAGCCTGGAAGTGCTCGTCGATCCGACGCAGACGGTCAGGTGCCAGTCCGACCTCACGAGGGTCCACCCGAGGGAGCGGGGCGCTCACGGCAGGAATTCCGAGTGGCCAGCGGAACGGAGGGCGTCGCGGATCAGTGCAGCTTGGCGCTCGAGCGCATCCGGATCGACGCTCGACGCTGCTCGATGAAAATCGAGATCATTCATCTCATCGGCTGGGATTACATGCAGGTGGGTGTGCGGCACTTCGAACCCGGCGATGATCAGGCCGACCCGCTCGGTGCCGAACGCGCTGCGGCACGCTGTCGCCACCAGGTTCGCAACCTCGAAACACCGGGCCCGGGTCGACTCGTCGAGATCGGTCCAATGGTCGACCTCAGCGACCGGTACCACCAGACAATGACCCTCATGCGTCGGGTTGATGCTCATGAACACGACGCACACCGGGTCTCGCCACACGAAGGTGCCCGGAAGTTCGCCGCCGATGATTCGAGTGAAGACGGTCGCCATGGGCAGAGCGTACGCTCAGGCTGTGGTGGCCTCAGGATCTGACGAGCACGCGGAGGCAGCCAACCTCGCGAGCGAAGCCCGCCCATCGATGTTCGACGGCCTGTGGACCATCCCCAACCTCATCACCCTCATTCGCCTGGCGTGCCTGCCGATCTTCCTCTGGTTGCTCTTCTCGAAGGAGAATCGCCGAGACGCCGCGTGGCTGCTCGGAATACTCGGCGCCACGGACTGGGTCGATGGGTTCCTCGCCCGTCGACTCGGCCAGACGAGCGAATTCGGCAAAGTGTTCGATCCGACGGTCGATCGACTCCTGTTCATCGTCGGCATCATCGCGCTCATCATCGACGGCTCCGTTCCGGTGTGGTTCGCCATCGCCGTCGGGATCCGTGAGGTGCTCGTCGGTGCGATGATGCTCGGCGCGACCGTGGTGCTCAACATGGAGCGGTTCGACGTCACGTGGTGGGGGAAGACCGCCACGTTCTTGTTGATGTTCGCCTTCCCGGGCTTCTTGATGGCCGAGAGCACGATCTCGATCGCCGGGTTCTTTCACGTCGCCGCATGGGTTCTTGGGGTGCCCGGACTCGTGCTGAGTTGGTACACCGCGGTCGCCTACGTGCCGGCGGTGCGCAACGGGGTGCGGGTCGGTCGCGAGGCCGCCCGGGCGAGGTGACCGACCGCAGTTTCGGACGCTACGGTTGGCGACCGTGAACGCCCCCGACGGTCTGCTCTACACCACGGACCACGAGTGGGTTTCGGTCGTGTCTCCGGGTTGCGTTCGAGTGGGAATCACCGACTACGGCCAAGACGCGCTCGGCGAGGTGGTCTTCATCGAGTTGCCGACCAACGGCCGAACGGTCGAACGAGGGGAGCTCCTCGGCGAGATCGAGAGCACGAAATCGGTGACCGAGATATACGCACCGCTGACGGGAACGGTGACTCGTGCCAACGAGGAGTTGACCTCGGCCCCGACGCTCATCAACCGCGACCCCTACGGCGACGGTTGGCTCCTCGAGATCGCCGGTGAGATGGACTCCGATCACGAACTGCTCGACGTTGCCTCGTATATCGCGTTGGTGGAGGGCTGATGTCGTACGTCTTTTGCAACCAGTGCGGGCACCGCAACCCACCAGCGAGCAACTTCTGCTCCTCGTGCGGCGGGGCGCTTGACGTGCTCGACGATCGAACCATCACCTTGATCAGCGTCGACCCGCTCCAGGACGCGCCAGGGCCGTCAGACGACATCGAGGTTCCCGTCGCGGAGATCGCCCGAGGCACCGGTGTGCTCATCGTGCGCTCTGGGGGCCTGGCGGGCGCCCGTTTCAGCCTTGAGAGCCCAACGACCCGTATCGGACGTCATCCCGACTCCGAGATCATGCTGGATGACATCACGGTGTCTCGGCGACATGCGGAGATCCTGCGCCGCGAGAGCGGACACGAGATCCTCGACTCCGGTTCGCTCAACGGCACCTACGTCAACCAGGAGCGGATCGAGGCGACGCTGCTCCAACACGGCGACGAGGTGCAGATCGGCAAGTTCCACCTCGTGTACTTCGAGCGGTCAGATGGCTGAAGTCGACACGCGCGGTCACCTCGCGATCGGCGAGGTTCTCGGCATCCTGCTCGAGGAGTTCCCCGACGTCACCATCTCGAAGATCCGGTTCCTCGAGAGCCAGGGGTTGATCGCGCCGGAGCGAACCGCCTCGGGATACCGCAAGTTCTACGAGGCCGACGTCGAGTTGTTGCGGGTGATCCTCACCGAGCAGCGCGAGCACTACCTACCGCTCCGAGTCATCAAAGACCGGCTCGACTCCGGTGAGATCGACCCCTCAGGCGAGCATCTCAGGCCGCGTGGCGAGGACGCGACCGCGCCGATGAGCGTCCCCGACTCGGTGGTCTCGTCACACCCATCTGGACATGGTCGAACCGATCTGCCGATCCCATTCCGGCGCCGCCCGGCGCCCGATGAGAGCGCGAATGGGTCAGTTGCCCCAGCTCCTCGCCTCCTGCCGGGAGTTCTCGTCGAGCGTGGCGAGTTCCTCGGCATGACGGGCCTCACCGAGAGCCAACTCGCCTCGCTGGAGGATTTCGGCATCGTGGCTCCTCGCTCCACCGCCGGTGTCCCGACGTACGGCGAGGGTGACGTCGAGGTGGGACGGATAGCGCGCGATCTCCTCGCGTCTGGTGTTGAGAGTCGTCATCTGCGCTCCTGGAAGACGAGCGCGGAACGTGAGGTGGCCCTCTTCGAGCAGTTGGTTGCCGCGAGAGCGCGCCTCCGCAGCCCAGAAGCCCGTCGCGAGATGGGGGAGCGCCTCGCCGAGCTCGAGCATCTCGGCGGTCGCCTTCGGTCCGCGATGGTGACATCGGCGATCCGTTCTCGTTTCTGACCCGGTCCGACTCGACGCTCTGGGCAGGGGTAAGTTCTCCTCATGCGCCAAATGGAGTTGCTGGGAGTCCGCGTCGAAGTGCCTGCGAACACCCCGTTGCTCCTTCTTCGCGAGACCGAAGGCGACGGTCGCCTGCTGCCGATCTACATCGGATCGCCGGAGGCCGCCGCCATCCATTCGGCGATGGAGGGAATCGTGCCACCTCGGCCGATGACCCACGACCTGCTCTTGGACGTCATCGAATCCCTCGGCGCACGTCCAGTGGGCGTCGTCGTCACCGAGGTCAGGGATCACACCTTTCACGCGTCGCTGCGCATCGAGGACTCCGCCGGCGCGATGAGCACGCTGTCGTGTCGACCCTCAGATGCCTGCGCGATCGCCGTGCGCGCCGAGGTACCGATCTTCGCCTCGGAGGAGGTGCTCGACGCGGCTGGTCGGCCCGCCGAGGAACCCGATGAGTCCGAGGAGATCATCGACGAGTTCCAAGAATTCCTCGAGAACGTCTCACCTGAGGACTTCGCCTCCTAGCGCTGTGCCTCCGCACCCGGCTCGTGCCGGTTGACGCTCGGGGCCCTTCTCCGTAGAGTTCACAGCCCACACCGCCGTAGTTACGCGGGTGCAAGTCGCAGGAGGCGAAATGGACACCGGATTCAGTGGAAGTCAGGCCGCCAAGGTCGTTGGCATCACCTATCGCCAGCTCGACTACTGGGCCCGCACCGACCTCATCCGCCCGTCTCTCCATGACGCACAGGGCAGCGGCTCGCGTCGCCGCTACAGCTACCAAGATCTCCTCGAGTTGCGGGTGATCAAGACCCTCCTCGACGCCGGCATCAAACTCGAGTCGGTTCGACGGGTGTTCGAGTACCTGCGCACACACGTGACCGGTGACATCGCCTCCGCTCATCTCGTCATCAGCGGCCAGTCGGTGGTGCTCGCTCAGGGCGAGCAGCTCGTTGACGTGCTTCGGGAGGGCCAGGGCGTGCTCAACGTCTTGTCACTCGCTGGTGTCAAAGAAGACGTCGACGCCCAGTTGGTGCCCCTCGCGGGCGAGATCGCAGATATCGCCGACGCGATCTGACTGGTCCGCCGGGCGGGCTCGGGTTACTTACGTGACTTGGCCGGCTTGTTGGCGGCCTTCTTCGCTGGCTTCTTGGCCACCTTCTTCGTGGTCGACGAAGTGGTCTTCTTCGCGGTTTTGGCGACTTTCTTCGTTGCCTTGGCAGCAGTCTCCGGCTTCGTCGCAGTAGGCGACGCGGCCCGGGGTGCCATCGCGGCCCCCATCGCAGCCAGCGGCGCGAAACCGTCGACGAGGGCGCGAACCTTCGGAATGATCTCGGCCACCTGATCGGCCGTGTCGTCGGGGAGGCCATTGAGAATGCCGTCGAGCACGCTCGCCGCCCGGCTGATCACCGGGATCGCGTCGCGGAGGGGCTGTTCGATCTCATCGAGCAGGCGGACCATGCGAACAGTGACGTCAGCAGCCTCTTTGATGGTGTGGAAGCCCGTTTCGAGTTGGCGACGCGCCTGGTCCTGCCTCTCCCGGACCTCTCCAGCCACACGGACGCCAGTTGAGACCTGCGAGGCCACGAGATTGATGATCTCGGCGACGAGGTCGCGCTCAGTGTCGGATTGCTTGGACATGGTGTGAACCTATCTGTGAGCCATTGCGCGGCGCCCTCTGTGCCCCAAGTTGCTTAGGGCCCGCACAACGTGTCTGGGTCGGGTACCCCGATGTGGGTGACGATGACTCGGGTGACACCGGCCGCCTCGAGATCTCGACGGCGAGGGTGGTCTGGGTCGACGATTCCGTCCTCATGCATGACATACGCCGTCAACTCGAAAGGACGCTGACCAGCGGCGCCTTGAGCCTCGGCGAGTTGTGACCGTGCGCCATCGGAGGACCACCTCACGTTGACGCCATCGGCTCGGGTTCCTGCGATTCGAGCGAGCGCAAGACTGTTGACACCGACGATGATCCTCGGCCGGTGCTCCATGTTCGGGAAGGTGGCGAAGTCCGCATCTCGGTCGGGACTCCACATCCGGTCGGCGAGGTCCAGCACCTCCTCGACTCGTGCGTGTCGAGCGGCCATGGGACTGGCGATCGGCGTCGACGTGGCGTGCTGCTCCCGACCGAAGGGACTCGTTGGGGAGGTTCCGGCACCGAGACCAAGGTGGAAGGTTCTCCCGCTCAGCCGAGCGATGGTGGCGGCCGCCACGAGCGTCGTAGCCGGCGTTCGGTTGTGCGCGTTGACCACCAGCACGCCGAGTTCGACGCGCCGGGTGGCCTCGGCGAGTGCCCCGAGCCAGGCGAAGGCCTCGTGCATCTCGCCACTCGACATTGAGTACCCGGCGAGATGGTCACAGACCCAGAGCGCCCCGTAGGACCCCTCATCCACGGCCAAGGACGCTTCGCGAAGGCGCGACCAGTCATCCTGACCGGGAATGAGTTGAATGTCGAACGAGCTCATCGTGGAGGGGAACTTCGGGTCAGCCGAGATGCTCGATCAGCCGACCGCGGGCGGTTCAGTGATCTCGCAGGCGTCGACGGCCTTGACCACCGGATACGGGTTGACCGCCGTTCCACCACCGGGGTGAATCTCGAAGTGGAGGTGGGGGGTGCTGGTGTTGCCCGTGGCGCCGATCGTGCCGACCACCTGGCCAGCCTGCACCCGAACCCCTTCGCTGATGCCCTCGGCGATCGTGTCGAAGTGGGCGTAGAAGAAGTAGGTGCCGTCGTCGGCGGTGAGACGAACGCCGTTACCCGAGAGCGAACCGGGACGGTCGTAATAGACCTTGGTGATCGTGCCCTCGACCGCGGCGTACACGAGGTTCCCACGGGCGGCGATGATGTCGACACCGAGGTGCACACGGCCACCGCTCCGAGGAGCGTGCCAAGTGTCGACATACCCACACCGGCCCTGGACGGGGAAGACGTCGATCGAGGCGACGGCGACAGGGGAGTCGACCGGAATCGGCTGGGCCCCGATGCCGAGAGCGTCAGCGGTCGCCTGGTTGACCACACCGGTAACGCCGAGACCGGCGTTGCGCTGGAACGACATGACAGCGGAGGCGGTAGCGGCGCCGAAGTCGCCGTCGACACCGCCGCGCAGCGTCACGCCAGCGGCCACGAGAGCGCTCTGAAGCTCGGTGACCCGCTGGCCCTTCTCACCGTAGACCGCGAAACCGACACGACCGTCGGCGACGACCTCGACAGCAGGAGCCTCCTCCGAGGCGGGGGCCGGAGCGGGCGCCGCGGCGTTGAGGGCGTCAGCCGTGGCCGCGTCGACGACACCGTCGGCGTTGAGGCCGCGCTGCGTCTGGAAGGCCTTCAGCGAATTAGCGGTCGCGGGGCCGAAGATGCCGTCCACACCACCACGAACCTGGATCCCGAGATCGAGGAGTCGCTGCTGCAGCGCCTCGACCGCTCCACCCAGTGCACCCGGACGGAGACCGACCAGCTGGGTGTAGGGGTTGGACGCTGCAGCAGCGGATTTGTCGGCCGCGGTGGAAGCGAGGGCCTGCGCCGTCGCCTCGTTCACCCGACCGGTGACCTCGAGACCCTTGGCGGTCTGGAAGTCCTTGAGCGCGTTCATGGTCAACACGCCGAACAGACCGTCGGCACCACCGCGGAGCTCACGACCGGTAGCGATCAACTGCTCCTGCAGGGTGGTGACGTTGCGGCCCCAGTCGCCGTATTTCAGACCAATGAGAGGGGAGTCGGCGGCAGGGCTTGCCGCCTCGGGAGCCGACTCCGGGGCCTCAGCAGGCGCGGCGGGAGCCTCGGCCGGCGCCGGAGCGGCGGCGGGGGCAGCGTTCCCAGTCAGCAGACGGGCGGCGGTATCAGCATCGACCACACCCGTGGCCGAGAGGCCGAAGGCGCTCTGAACGTTGCGAAGCGCCGCCTCGGTGCCGGAGCCGAAGATGCCGTCGGCGCCGCCGGCCGGGTCCTGACCGAGAGCAATCAGAAGACGCTGGAGCTGCGCGACGGTGTCACCGCGGCTGCCCTTGGCGAGACCAACCAGAGGAGAGTCCACCAGACCGAGCGCGGTCGCCGTTCCGTCATCGACCGAGGAGGTCTGGGGGAGACCGACGGAACTCTGGAACGAATTGAGTGCGGCGAGGGTCATGGGCCCAAAGGCGCCGTCGGCGCCACCGACCACGTCCATCCCGCGAGCGATGAGGGCGCGCTGGAGAGCAACAACGGCATCGCCGCGGGATCCGACCGACAAGCCGGTCACGGTGACTTCAACCTGAGAAGCGCTCGCCACGCCGGGGAGCACGATGACCGGCGAAGCGGCCAGGCCAAAGGCGAGCCCGAGGCTCGCGAGGCGGGCGATACGACGGGGGTCGGGGAGTGAGGGGCGAAGGGTGAACATGTTGGTCTCCTGTGTTCGGGTGCAGGAGTTCCTTCGTCACGCGACGCGCCTCTCATGAGGAAGTGACCGGCCCACGCGGGCCTTCAATGCCGGAAACACCAATAACTGCGCCGTTTAAGAGGGGGAGTGCCCGATTCAGCTTCTCCGTCTCAATTTGACATAACGGCGCTTATGGGCGATCTAGTCCGGTCGGGGCACAACCCAGACTCTGTCTGGATTGCCCTGCTGAGGCTCCAAGGGATGCCCGCTTCGGTGCTTCTCTGCCCCGTGCAGGCGCCTCACGGCCCGCTGGTCACCGCGCCCGACGCCAACTCGACCGGCCGGTCAGGTTCTGGGTGTCCGGATGCACCTCGACACGAACGCTCGCACCGGGTCACGCCCGCGGATCGGTGTGAACCGGCGTCGCCTACCCCGCTACAGGCGATCCGCAGCGGGGTATTTCGTCATGACGTTTTTCGGGGTGTGGGGTCGGGCGCGGAGATCTCGCGGTTGCGAAGGGGTTCCGCGGCGCCGAGGAGCCACTGAAGGAGTTCGCGGAGCTCAGCAGCGGTCACGCGCCCCTTTCCCCGGTCGAGATCGGCCGTCACATCCTCCACCGCGCAGGCCAGCACATACAGCTCGTCATGCAGAGCGTCGAGTTCGGCGCGCGCGATCACCAACTCACCCTCGGACAACTCGAGTTCACGGGCGCGTTGGCGTGACACCCAATCCCACTGCCGGCACCTGGCCGAGCAGAACTCCCGCGGTCGTCCCGCACCGGAGCGTTCGGGGAGCGCCCTCCGGCACCACCTACACCTGCGCGGCTGATCCATCACGCAATTCTGTCATGACGAAATACCCGGAGTGGTGACGTCGCGTTTGCACTTGCGCCCCGGCTCGCCGGCGATCAGACGCCGACGCTGATCGGCTCGAGCACGAGCTCGGGTTCGTCCTGTTGGAGTCGCTGCAGGCGGTACCGCGATTCGAAGAGCGCGACCAGTCGTCCATCGCTTCGGGCGAGGATTCGGACTCCCCCAACTTCACGCAACCGCTCTGCGCTCCCCTGGTCGGTGAACCGAATCGCCTCGTAGGGAGATGAGGAGATCTCCGCCGGGGCGTTGAACTCGACCTCGAGGCGATCGGCAAACACATCGAACTGCAGGGTGCCGACAGCGGCCAACACTGGATTCGCGTCCCCGGCTAAGGGGTCACGAAGCACCTGAACAACACCCTCGCTGTCGAGCTGCTCGAGGCCCCGACGGAACTGCTTGTACTTGCCAGTGTCGAGCGGGCGGGCCGAGGCGAAGACCTCGGGAGCGAAACGCGGGATCGGAGGGAACGTGACCGGGTCGCCCACATACAGGGTGTCGCCGATCTGAAGATCCATCGCGTTGACCAATCCAACCACGTCGCCGGGATGAGCCTCGTCGACCGTGGTCCGCTCGGCGCCGAAAACCTGCGAGGCGTACTTCGTGGCGAACGGCTTGCCGGTACGACCACAGGTGAGCACCATGCCTCGTTCGAACACTCCCGAGCAGACTCGGATGAAGGCGATCCGATCTCGGTGTGCTCGGTCCATGTTCGCCTGAACCTTGAAGACGAAAGCCGAGCAGTCACTCGCCAAGCTCCGCCCCTCCCCGTCGACGTCCAATCTCGGAGAAGGCGCGGGAGCGAGATCGATGACGGCATCCAGCAGATGCCGCACACCGAAGTTGGTGAGGGCGGAACCGACGAACACTGGAGAGGTCATCCCAGCGAGGAACGTCTCGGGATCGTGGGAAGCATCGACCGCCTCGAGCAGACCAATCTCGTCCATCGCCGCCGACCAGGCACTCCCCTCCTCATCAGCTGCTCTGTCGGCTGATATCTCCTCTTCCGGAGCGATCGCGGAACCCCGCACCGTTCGGGTGAAGCGGGTGAACGTGCCGTCGCGACGATCGATGACACCCCGGAAATCCCCCGAGATGCCAACCGGCCACGTCACCGGCGTCGGCTTCAGGCCGATCTGCTCCTCGATCTCGTCGAGGAGCTCCAGGGGCTCTCTACCGGGACGGTCGTACTTGTTGAGGAAGGTGATCACCGGCAGCCCTCGGTCTCGACACACCTCGAAGAGCTTCAAGGTCTGGGGCTCGATGCCCTTCGCTGAGTCGAGCACCATGACCACCGAGTCGACGGCTGAGAGGACGCGGTAGGTGTCCTCAGAAAAATCGCGGTGGCCGGGAGTGTCGAGCAGGTTGCACTGCATGCCGCGGTAGTCGAAGGACAGCGCGGTCGAGGAGATCGAGATGCCGCGCTTCTGCTCCATCTCCATCCAGTCGCTCGTAGCCGACCGGCGACCCGAGCGCGCCTTGACAGCACCGGCCTCGCCCACAGCCCCGGCGTAGAGGAGGAACTTCTCGGTGAGGGTCGTCTTCCCGGCGTCGGGGTGACTGATGATGGCGAATGTGCGACGGCGTCTCGCCTCGGCCACCGGATCTCCCACGTGGGCAAGGCTAGGGGTCGCGGTGCGATACTGGCCTGATGCCGATGCCCCCAGCACCTGCGTGCGCATTCGCGAGCGACAACGCTGCAGGAGCTCATCCCTTGGTGTTGGAAGCCCTCGTCGAGGCCAATCAAGGGCACGCTCTCGCCTACGGCGACGACCCGTGGACCAAACGCTGCGAGACCCTGTTCAACGAGGTCTTCGGTCAAGCGGTCACCACGCTGATCGCGGTGAACGGGACCGGCGCAAATGTGCTCGCCCTCGCCGGCCTTCTCAACCAAGCCGAGGCGGTGCTCTGCTCGGACTGGTCGCATATCAACGTCGATGAGACCGGTGCCCCCGAACGGGTGCTTGGTGCCAAGTTGATCCCGCTGACGAGCGTCGCCGGACGGGTTGATGTCGATGCCGTCACTGAGGCCTGCAGGGCCCTCGGCAACCCCCATCACGCCCAACCCGGGGTGCTCTCGCTGACCCAGAGCACTGAATGGGGTACCTGCTACTCGGTCGATGAGATCGGCGCCCTCGTTGACGCGGCTCACGCTCGCGGACTCAGGGTCCATATCGATGGCGCCCGAATCGCGAACGCGGTCGCGGCCCTCGGTCTCGGCGTCGACGGGTTGCGAGCGATGGTGATCGACACCGGAGTCGACGCCATCAGCTTCGGAGGAACCAAGAACGGGCTCTTCGGCGCCGAGGCGGTGATCTTTCTCAACCGTGAGCATGCGTCCCGCGCCGTGTATTTGCGCAAGCAGGTCAACCAGCTCGCATCGAAGATGCGCTTCATCTCCGCTCAGTTCTGCGCGGCTCTCGAGGAGTCACGATGGCTCGACTGGGCCGGCCACGCCAACGCGATGGCCAGGCAGCTTCACGCCGCGACCGCTCCCCTGCTGCCCGAGGGGGCAATCGCTTCACCAGAGGTCAACAGCGTCTTCCCGGTGCTTCCACCGGAGGCCGCGACCACACTCCAGGAATGGTGCTTCTTCTGGGATTGGAATACCGCTGCGCATCAATACCGCTGGATGACGGCCTGGGATACGACCCCAGAGGACGTCTCCCGCTTTGCCGCTGGGGTGAAGCACGTGCTTGGGCACTGACCTCTACAGGTCGCCATTGACCGTCCACCTTCGGCTCGCCTAACGTGATCCGGTACCGCGAAGGCTCGTGTGGTACCAAGCGCCAGGGGGTTCGGATGAACGTTGTCGACTTCATCAGACGGGAGTTGACCGAGGACGACTGGATGGCCGACGGCGCCTGCCGTGGGCTCTCCCACCTCTTCTTCCCGACCGCGGCCGAGCGCCCGCAGACCCGTGAGCGCCGCGAGGAGGCTGCCCGCGAGGTCTGCGCGAGTTGTTCCGTTCGGCTGACCTGCCGTGATTTCGCACGCGAGCAGCGCGAATACGGCTTCTGGGGCGGCGAGACCGAAGACGAACGCCATGCGGCCGGCTACCGGCTGATCGCGCCCATTGGGGTGCGCGCCCGTCAAACCAGCTGACCCACGCCGGTGTCCAGCCAACCAGCACCCCAAGGACACGTCCTCGTCGTTGGGAGCGCGAACCTCGATCTGGTCGCCACGACCGCGCGTCACCCCGCACCCGGTGAGACCCTGATCGGACGCGACTACGCCGAGCATCCCGGCGGAAAGGGTCTCAATCAGGCGGTGGCCGCCGCCCGCGCTGGTGCGACCACGCGCTTTGTTGGCGCGGTCGGTCCCGACGATGCTGGTCGAACACTGGCCGACATTGCGACCACGTCGGGCGTCGAGACGTCCCAGTTGCTGACCGTCGATGCCCCGACGGGACGAGCATTGATCCTCGTCGCGGACTCCGGCGAGAACTCGATCGTGGTGGTTCCCGGGGCCAACGACCTCTGCCCCCCGGGCATCCCGCAGGCCGGTGACGTGGTGCTGGCCCAACTCGAGGTGCCGCTCAGTTCAGTGGGCGCAACCTTGCAGCGCGCTAAGGCGGTGGGGGCTGTCACCATCTTGAACCCCGCGCCCGCGAGAGCACTGCCTCCCGACCTCCTTGAGTGTGTCGATGTCATCGTGCCGAACCAGCACGAACTCGAGTTGCTCGGCGGCGTGGCCAGCCTGCTTGACGCCGGGGTGGGAAGCGTTGTCGTCACCCTCGGCGCTGATGGAGCTCGGATCCACACCCGAGATGCCGCGATCGACATCCCGACGCTCAAGGTTGATGCCGTCGACACCACCGGTGCCGGCGACACCTTCTGCGGCTACCTCGCTGCCGGACTCGCGGCCGGACTCAGCCTCGAGCGGGCGGCCAGACGGGGTTGCGTCGCCGCGGCCCTCAGCACCACTCGTCCGGGTGCGGTTCCGTCGATTCCGAACGCTGCAGAGGTTGACGGAGTCAGCGCCTCCGAAGAGTGACGGCCACCCAGGCGCCGCTCAGGCAGCGTCGCTCCTCACGCCACGACGGGAAGGCCGCCAACACGACAGAAATTCGTTGTTCAGGGAACCCCGACAGCACGATCCGCGCCTGTGGCGCGGCGGCCGCATCGATATTCGACGCCAGCGCGCCGATCTCGGGAGCGAGGATGTTGGCCAACACCACATCCGCTCCCCCATCGAAGGCCTCGCGCGCTGCCACCCCGCTTCCGTCGAGCACCACATCCACCGAGCGACCCACTCCGGCCCGAAGGACGTTCGCCTCAGCGGCCTCCACCGCCGCTGGCGAGATATCGATGGCGACCACACGTTGTGCGCCACGGAGCACAGCGATGATGGCCAACGTTCCGCTACCCGTGCCGAGATCGACCACGCGAAACCCCGGGCGAACGAGGCGAACCACTTCGCCTGCGACGAGAGCAGTGGTCGGATGATCACCGAGGCCAAAGGAACCGGCAGGTTCTATGGCGACGCTCCGTGCGAACGGTGGAGGGTCGACCCACGATGGGCCAACGGCGAGGTGGGGTGTCAGTCGGCGCCATCGGGCGTGCTCGCGCCAGAGTTCGAGCATTTCGACCTCGCACTTGACGACCTCGACTGGACCGAGTTCGGAGCCGGATGATCGCACGAGTGCTTCGAGCGTGGTCGCGATCGATCGGGCAACCGGCTCGGACTGCACCGTCGCTACGGCCATCGAGACTCCCGACGAGCCCCGCTCCTCGACCGCAGTGGCGCCAGCCGACCACAGCTGATCCGTCGCGACCTCGATCATTTCGGGAGGCGCTGGAAGGCGGACCTCCCACACGGTCTCGACCGATCGGTGATCAGTCGAGTCGCCGGAGTTCACGGGAGAAGCGGACCGCGCGCTGTCGGTATGACTCAGCGGCGAGAGCAACAAGTTCCGGGCGGGCGCGACCCTCTTTGATGACGGCGGGCGAACCAACGGCAAGCGCCCCAGGGGGGACGTTCACGTCGTAGAGAACCACCGAATTCGCCGCGACGATCGCGCCAGGTCCGACGACTGATCGATGAAGGACCATCGCGGCGTTCCCCACCATCGAACCGTTCTGAATGACACAGCCCTCGAGGTGGACGATGTGTCCGATGACGCAGTCGTCACCGACCACCGTCGGGTCGGCCGGGGTGGTATGCAGCACCGAGTTGTCCTGAATACTCGTACCACGCCCGATCTCGATGTACCCGTCGTCTCCACGCAGAACGGCCCCTGGCCAGATCGACGATTCCGCGCCGATTCGCACATCACCGATGATCACCGCGTCCGGATGAACGTAGGCCGAAGGATCGATGCTTGGCGTGGCCTCACCAAGGGCGTAGATCGGCATGAAGCGACGATACCGTTGCGCCCCATGTCCCGCCGGATTGACATCGAGTTGACCAGTTCCCAGTCCGACGGAACCTGGACGTGGAGAGCCGCTGGCGCGCGCGAGCCGAAAGGCACCGTCGCCGGTTCCGTCCTGCCGTCCGGAGTCGCCGTCGGGGCGACCCTTCGGGTCGAAGTCGAGCAAGGTCTCGACGGGATCGAGGTTCTGAGCATCGTCGGCGGGCGCGAGCGTCATGATGATGCCGGCCGCCTCGAGATCATCGGTTCAGGGGCCACATTCGAGCCGGTCATCGAGACGAGGGCCAAGCGTCAGCGAGGAGAGGGCCGACGCGATGACCGTCGGCCCCGTCGTGATGGCTCTGGACAACGCGATCGTCGACGGGATCGCCGAGATGGCGACGCCAGTGGCAACGGAGAGAGCCGTCGTGAGCGGCCACGTCGAGATGATCGTCGTGGACCTCGTTTCACTCCTCCGCCCGAAGTGCCGCAACGGCCGAAGCCGAAGCGGCTCCGCCCCGGCCGAGCGAATCGCAACGAGGTATTGACCGCGATCGACGAGGACCGTCGCCCCATCGCTGAGGTCGCGCTTCAGGGCATGGCCGCTGTGCGCAAACGCGTGAAGGAGGAGAACGCGAAGATTGCCGAATCCGGCGGCACACCGATGCCTGAGGCCTCGGTGTTAAAGATGGCCGAGGAGATGTTGCCTCGCCTGCGGGTCGCAGAGTGGCGAGATCGCGCCGATGCCGCGTTGCGCCAACTCGACAACCTTGACCTTCGCGACCTCAGGTCGGTTGTCGCCGCGGCCGATGACCCGATCGTCACCCGAGACTCCTCCACGCGTGAACTGGCGGATCGCCTGCGGGTTGCCCTTCGAGAGCGGCAGGAGCAGGAGCTCCAACTCTGGTTCGGCGATGTCGATGCTGCGCTCGCTGTAGGTCGCGTGGTCCGCGCGCTTCGACTCAGCTCGCAGCCACCAAAGGCCGGTGTCGTGTTCCCGCCGGCCATCGCGACCCGCTTGGTCGACTCGACGAACGCGACCCTGACCCCGCTCGAGTCAGCGGAGCGCTGGTGCGCCATCCTCGAGGCAGCCGCCTTCTCCCCCATTCGCTCACTCATCAAGCCCATGGGCCGACCCGACGTGGTCGCCGACGAGCTTCTCGCCACCGTGAAGAGACTGGCCCCTGCAATTCCGCAGATCGCCGAGCTCTTCGGCGTTGAAGTCGTCGAAGGTGCCACCATGCCGAAGCCGCTTCGTCCGACTCGGCCGGGTCGTGAGAACACTGCCAAGAGGACGGCCCGTCCGGCCTCCGGGGATGGCGCTCGGCGACGTGCGAAGAAGGGCGAGGAGGCTGAGTCTTCGACTCCGAGCGACACGACCCAAGGCGAGCCGACACCGGAGGCCACCGAGTCACCGGCCGAGGTACCCGACAACACATCAACTAGCGATTCGTCGCGGG
>JAFMMJ010000018.1 GCA_017859785.1 Ilumatobacteraceae bacterium | reverse complement strand
GGAACTCGACGGGTCTACTTGCCGAGGAACTCGGCTTTGCCCGGGCCGTTCTCGAGGAAGCTCCGCACGCCGATCTGGCTGTCCTCCGTTCGGAACGACTCCACGAACAACTCCCGCTCGACCATGAGACCGTCGGCCAGCGACATCGACAGACCCCGGTCGATCGCGGCCTTCGCGAGCGCCTGGGCGATCGTTGCGCCTCGAGCGACCTCGGTGGCGAGTTCCATCGTGCGGTCCCGCAACCCCTCGGAGGGGACGACCTCATCGGCGAGTCCGATGCGCAGCGCCTCCTCGGCCTTCACCTGTCGACCGGTGATCGAGATCTCCTTCGCGCGGCTCGCGCCGACGGCACGCGCGAGACGCTGGGTTCCGCCACCACCAGGAATGGTGCCGAGCAGCACCTCGGGTTGACCGAACACCGCGCGTTCCGAGGCGATCCGATAATCGCAGGCGAGGGCCAACTCGCAGCCGCCACCGAGGGCGTAGCCCGACACCTCGGCGATCACGAATCGAGGGATTGCCGCCAATGCGTCGAGGGCGACGTGGATTCGTTCGGTGATGCCGGCCGCCTCGTCGGGCCCACCGAACTCGGAGATGTCAGCGCCGGCGGCGAAGATCTTCGGGCCGCCGGTCACCACGACCACCTTCGGCGGATTCGCAGTGAGTTCGGCCGCGATCTCGCCGATGCGGGCGACGACCGCTCCCGAGAGCGCGTTCACCTTGCCGTTGGCGAGGGTGATGAGGGCGATGCCCCCGTCGAGGTGGTCGAGTTCGACGACAGTGTCCATCGCGACAGTCTTGCCGACCGGTGCCAACCCGCGGCACCCGGAGATCAGGTGGGGAGCGCCCGCTGGTAGACGTCGACGGTCCGTCGGGCGATAGCTCCCCACGAGTACGAGCCCTCCACGAGTTCCCTCGCCGCGGCGCGCAGGCTCGCGGCCAGGTCGTGATCGGTCAGCACATCGATGATCCGTGCGGCGAGGTCCTCCGCCCGTCCCGGCTCGAACGTGAGCGCGGAGCCGTTGCCCCGCACCAGTTCGGCCAGTCCTCCGGTCTCGGCGGCCACAAGAGCGGCTCCGCCGGCGAGCGCCTCGAGCGTGATCACGCCGAATGGTTCGTAGAGCGATGGGATGACCACGCAGTCAGCGCGATGGAGTGCGGCGCGCAGGGCGTTGTCGCTGATGAAACCGGGCAGGTCGACGATGTCGCTCACGCCAGCCACATCGATCTGGGACTGGAGCTCGGCGAGATAAGTGCCGCGCCCGGCGATCACGCAGCGCACCCCGGGCACCTCCGCGCGCACGATCGACATGGCGTGGGCCAGCACCTGGAATCCCTTCTCGTACTGCACTCGACCCCAGGTGAACACGAGCGGGGAGCTAGGCCCCGCTGAGGCTGGGGCGTCGATCACCTCGTCGTCACCCTCGGTCGCCGCCCACCAGGTGGGGTCGATGCCGCCGGGGATCGACGACACGAGGTCGGGATCGATCTCGAAGTCGGTGGTCACCTGTCGGGCGAGGAGACGGGTGATGGTGATCACTTGGCGGGACCGTGCCGCCAGCCACCACTCGACCCCGTTGATCTCCTCCGGGGCGCCGAGGGGGACATGGCCGCCGTGGCGGCTGCGCTCGGTGCCGTGGAAGGTGGTGACGAGCGGTGCTCGATGCGCGGAAGCGAGCGTGGCGGCCGCCCAGGCGACGGTCCAGTCGTGGGCGTGGACTACGTCGGGCCGCCACGTGGGGTCGAGAGCGCTGAGCGCCGCCTCGACCAGAGCGTGGTTCGCCGATGAGGTGCGCCCAATCGGGTGCTCGGGCACCCAGGGGAGGTCGGCCTCGGCTCGCACGACGGTGACTCCGCCGATGGAGGTGACCGGTGGGGTGCCATCGGTGCGCCTCGACACGAGCACCACGTCGTGCCCTTCTCCGGCCAGAGCGTGGGCGAGGCCGTCGACGTGGGCGGCGGTGCCGCCGGTGTGAGCCGGTGGGAGCTCCCATGACAGCATGAGCACCCTCACGCTCGCGGACCCTAGTCTCGGGGCGTGATCAGTCGCGGGCTCGTCGGCCCAACCCCGGGCGAGCTCGACCTGCACCTCTTCAACGAGGGTTCGCACCGTCGGCTCTGGGAGATGCTCGGGCCACAGGCCACCGCCGACGGGGTGCGGTTCGCGGTGTGGGCACCCAACGCCCGAGCCGTCTCGGTGATCGGCGACTTCAGTTCTTGGAATCCAATTCCGCTGGCACCGGTCGCCTCATCGGGCGTGTGGTGCGCGGTGGTCGCCGAGGCGCGCGCCGGTCATCACTACAAGTTCATCGTCACCGGAAGTCATGGTCGCGAGGTGCTGAAGGCCGATCCGATGGCGAGGCGTACCGAGTGCCCGCCGCGGGACGCGAGCGTGATCCCCGATGATGTCGCTCCCGGATGGAACTTTGACTGGGCCGATGATGACTGGATGGCCCGCCGGGGCGCCGTGCTGAGAGGCGAGGCCCCGCTACGGGTCTACGAGGTGCATGCGTCGTCGTGGCGGCACGGCGTCGAGAGCTGGGACGCGCTCGCCGAAGCGCTCGTCGAGCATGTGCTCGCACTCGGATTCACTCACGTCGAACTGCTTCCGGTCGCCGAGCATCCCTACGGCGGATCCTGGGGCTATCAGGTCACCGGCTATTTCGCCCCGACCGCTCGACTCGGCGACCCGGACGGATTCCGACGGTTCGTCGACCGGCTTCATCAGGCCGGCATCGGGGTGATCGTCGACTGGGTTCCGGCGCATTTCCCGAAGGACTCTTGGTCGCTCGGCCGCTTCGACGGCACGGCTCTCTACGAGCACGAGGATCCGCGTCTCGGTGAGCATCCCGATTGGGGCACACTCGTGTTCAACACCTCTCGTGACGAAGTGCGGAACTTCCTCGTGGCCAACGCGCTCTATTGGATCGACGAGTTCCATATCGACGGGCTCCGGGTCGATGCCGTGGCCTCGATGCTGTATCGCGACTACTCGCGCAAGGCCGGGGAGTGGATCCCGAACGAGCGTGGCGGCAACGAGGATCTCGTCAACGTCGACTTCCTGCGTGAGGTGAACACCGTTGTCGGCTCCACCCATCCGGGGGTGCTCATGATCGCCGAGGAATCGACGGCGTGGCCGGGGGTGACCGCTCCGGCCGACGCGGGCGGACTTGGCTTCACTCACAAGTGGAATATGGGCTGGATGCACGACACGCTCTCGTTCTCGCGACGAGAACCGGTGCACCGGCGGCATCATCACGGCGAGCTGCCGTTCACTCTCCTCTACGCCTTCAGTGAGCGCTACGTGTTGCCGCTCAGCCATGACGAGGTCGTCCATGGCAAGGGCAGCCTCCTCGCCAAGATGTCCGGCGATGACTGGCAGAAGTTCGCCACCCTCCGACTCCTCTACGCCTGGCAGTGGGCGCTCCCAGGCTCACCGCTGTTGTTCATGGGCTCCGAGCTCGCTCCCTGGTCGGAGTGGCGACACGACCGCCCCCTTGACTGGAACCTGATCGATCACGAGCCGCATCGGGGGGTTCACGACCTCGTCGCGCGACTCAACCACACGGTTGAGCGGCATCCGGCGCTCTGGGAGCGCGACGACGATCCAACGGCGTTCGAGTGGCTTGAGGTGGAAGATGCCGACCATTCGGTGTACGCGCTGTTGCGATGGGCGCACGAGGGGCGGTCGGCGGTGGCCGCGGTGGCGAACTGGACGCCGGTGCCGCGTCCCGGTTACCGCCTTGGGGTGCCCTGGGGAGGGGAGTGGAAGGTGCTGATCGACACCGACTCCACCGACCTGTGGGGAAGTGGGGCGCGAGGAGGAGCGGTCTCGGCGATGGCCGAGGAGGTGCCCTGGCAGGGCCGTGACCATTCCGTCGTCTTCGACCTCCCACCGCTCGCCATGGTGTGGTTCGGTGCCGACGCCCCCTGACGACCGTCAGGTCATCGCCGCCTCGGTGACGCTTGGCGCCGCGGTCGGCGTCTTCGCCATCGCCTTCGGCGTCGGCTCGGTGTCAGCGGGCGCTTCGGTCGCCCAGACCTGCGTGATGTCGCTTCTCGTGTTCACCGGGGCCTCCCAGTTCCTCGCCGTCAGCGTCGTGTCCTCTGGGGGGTCGGCGCTATCGGCCTTCGGAGGGGCCGTGCTCCTCGCCGCGCGCAACGCCGTCTACGGGCTCACCATGTCGCGGCATCTCGGGGGAGCGCTGCCTACGCGCCTGGTGGCGGCCCAGATCACCATCGACGAGTCGACCGCGATGGCGACCGCCCAGCCGACCCCTCATCAGCGCCGACGAGCGTTCTGGATCACTGGAGCCTCGGTCTACGTCTTTTGGAATATCGGCACGTTGATCGGCGCTCTCGCGGGCAGCGCGGTCGACCCGGAGGTGTTCGGGCTCGATGCGGCCTTCCCAGCCGGGTTCGTCGCCATGGTCATGCCCCATCTCGAGACGCCGAGGGGACGCGCGGCGGCGTTGACCGGGGCGCTGCTCTGCCTCGTCACGGTGCCGGTCCTGCCGGTCGGACTTCCGATCCTCGTCGCCTCGGCCGGTGTGCTGTTCGGGGTGAGGCGACCGTGACCTGGTTGTTGGTGCTCTCCCTTGCCGCGGCGGCCTATCTGTTCAAGGTGACCGGCTTGGTGATCGTGGGTGGTCGTTCGCTGCCGCCGGTGGTCGAGCGGTGCCTCGCCCTGGTGCCCGCGGCGCTCATCTCGGCGCTGATCGTCAAAGACACGGTGAGTGTCGGCGATGAGTTGGTGCTCGACGCTCGTCTGCCCGGGGTGCTCGCCGCGGTCGTGGCGGCGCGACTCCGCGCCCCGCTGATCGTGGTGATCATCTTGGGGGCGTCGGTCACCGCGGCCGCTCGGGCGGCGGGACTCGACTGAGCGGCAACGTCTAAGCCGACTCGACGATTCGGGCGAGGGCCCGCAGGTTGCGACGCCAGATGGCGCCCATCACGACGCGACCCCCGACGAGCGCGCCGATCGGCCCGCCGAGCCACCACGGGAACACGAGCTCCTCGGTCCACGTGAAGCGGGTGCGTCGACCGAGGTCGATCGGTTCGAGCGTGAAGTGACCGGAGCCGGTGACGACACCGCTATGGCGCACGCCCATTCGCTCGCCAGGTACCCAGTCGGTGATCTCCATCTTGTCGACGAGGGTGATCGGCCCGACCTTGGTGTCGCACTCGAAGGCGGTGCCGATCCCGCGGGTCTGCTCGCCGGTGAAGCGGATGGCGACCGCGTCGGCCATCCAGTCGACGTGACGCTCGACCGGTTCGACGACCTCCCAGACCCGTTCGGTCGTGGCGTCGATCTCCACCGAGACGGTGATGCTCGCCATCGGTCAGACCGTGGCCTGTACAGCGCGGAGGGTGGCAGCCGCCTGCTCGGGCGGAACGACGTTGATCATGACGCCGGTGCCGCGCTCGAATCCGGCCTGGGTGACGAGGTTCGGCCAGATGTGGATGTGCCAGTGGTACTCACCGGTGTGCTGGTGCGGGGCGGAGTGGAAGCCGACGTTGTACGCGACGTCGCCGAGGACCCGATTGAGCGACGACATCGCGTCGCGCAAGCCCCGGCCGACGGCCGCGAGGGTGTTGTCGTCGGTGTCCTGGAGGTGAAGTTCGTGGCTTTTCGGGATGACGAGAAGTTCGTATGGGGTGCCGCTCCAGTAGGGGCAGATCACCATGACGTCGTCGCCGTCGATGACCACCCGATCGCCGGTGGAGCGTTCCGCCTCGATGGTGGTGCACAGCACACAGCCGCCGGCGAAGCGGGCGAAGGCGCGCTCCTCGTCGAGGATCTCGCCCGGAACGAACGGAAGCCCCATCAGCTGGCCGTGGGGATGGGCGATGGAGGCACCGGCCTCGCGGCCGTGGTTGACGATCGCCTGGGTGTAGCGGATGTGCTCGGCCGAGGCGTGCTCAACGAAGCGACGTTTGAGCGCGGCCATGAACTGCTCGGCTCCGGAGTCGTCGAGGACATCGAGCCCGGCGGTGTGGTCAGGCGTGTACACGAAGACCTCGTGGATGCCGGTGCCCTCGGCGGTCACGTGCACCGGCCCCTCGTGATGGACGGCGAAGCCGTCGTCGCCGGTGAAGGCCGGGTAGAGGTTGGGGATGACGCGCACCTGCCACGACCCCGATGAGTCGACGGTCTCGAGAGCGGGCGGCGTCGCTTCCTCGTTGCCGGGACAGAACGGACAGGGCCGCTCAGGGGGGCCGTCGACCACGGCGGATCGGGGAGCGAAGTCGGTGGGGCGCTGGGCTCGCTCGGACACGATCGTCACCCATCGCCCGGTCAACTGGTTGAGACGCAGTTGGCTCACACCTGCAGGATAGGCGCGGGTCGGTCCCGCTACGCGCGGATGCTCGATTCCGACCGACGCAGGATCGTCACGCGGCGACCGTGTGGCTGCTGCGGTGGGCCTGACGCGAACTCGGTGTGGTCGGTTGGCCAGTCGGGTCCGTGGTGCGCGATCTCGAGCCCGGCGGCTTCGGCCATGGTCGCGAGTTCGAGGTGGTCGAACCAGCGGATGCTCCAGGGTCGAAGGCGGGTGGAGCCTCCGTTGACCATTTCGACGAAATGCCCTTCGAGTCGTCGATCACCGAGGTGTCGCGAGACGGAGAGCACCACCATGTCGGCGGTCATATGCCTCACCGATACCGAGGACTCCTCCTCGGTCTCGAGGGGCGGTTCGGTTTCGATCGCGAGGTGACCGTTGGGCGCGAGTGACGTCGCGATCCGTTGTAGCAACTCGACTTGACGACCCTCGCCGATGAGGTTGAACGCGGTGTTGTATGAGGCGAGCACGAACGAGAGCGGCCCATCAGGGAACTTGTCGAGCATGTCGCCGAGGACGCGCTCCACTCGTTCGCATCCGGCGCGCGCACCGAGGCGCTCGAGCATCTCGGCGCTCGCGTCGATCGCGATGATCCGGCGGTCGGGGAGCTGCTCCGCGATCGGACCGGTGAGACGTCCGGTACCGGCGCCGAGTTCGACGAATGGGCCCTCGACGGATTGGGTCAGCGCTCCAACGGTGGTGACAAGGTCATGCAGTCGGGGGTCGTCGCCGTACCAGTCGTCGTAGACATCGGCGAAGGCCCGTCCGTAGGTCGACTCGTCGTACCCCTCCACCCCGCGGCACCGTAGTCTTCGCCTCGTGGACGGGCTGCTCTACCTCGATCACGCCGCCTCGACGCCGATGCGTCCGGCGGCGGTGCAGGCCATGACTCCGTTCCTCACGGACTGTTTCGCGAACCCGAGCGGATCGCACCGGTTCGCCCGTACCGCCCGTCGCGCCGTCGACGAGGCCCGCGAGCAGGTGGCCGTGTCGCTCGGGGTGCTTCCTGGTGAGGTGGTTTTCACGGGCTGCGGTACCGAGTCCGACAATCAGGCCGTCACCGGATCGGTCGCTCATCGCGGAGGTGTTGCGGTCACCTCGGCGGTGGAGCATCACGCGGTGCTCGATCCGGTGCTCGCATCGGGCGGGGTAGCGGTCGCGGTGGACGAGACCGGTCATATCGATCTCGACGAACTCACCCGGGTGCTGCGGTCGAACGACACGGTGTCGGTGGTGAGCATCATGACGGTGAACAACGAGGTGGGCACGGTGACCGATATGGCCGCGGTGTCCAAGGTGGTGCGTCGTGAGGCGCCGGGGGCGTGGCTGCACACCGACGCCGTTCAGGCCGCCTGCTGGATCGATCTTCGCGAGGTGACCCCACTCGTCGACATGCTCTCGTTGAGCGCGCACAAGTTCGGCGGACCGAAGGGTGTCGGGGTGCTCGTGGTGCGCGGCGGTGCCGCGCCTGCCCCGATCATCCGGGGCGGCGGTCAGGAGCGCGAGCGTCGGAGTGGCACATCGAATGTGGCGGGGATCGTCGCCACAGCGGTCGCTCTCGCTGAGACGGACGCGGAGCGCGACGTCGAGGTTGAGCGCGTCAGCGCGCTTCGCACCCGGCTCGTCGAGTCGATCTCGTCCTCGGTCGACGTCCACGAGACCGTGCCCAGCTCGGCATCGGTTCCCGGGGTCGCGCACCTCTGCTTTGAGGGCATCGAGAACGAGGCGCTGCTGTTCCTCCTGGATACGGAGGGGGTGTGCGCGTCGGCGGCCTCGGCCTGCGCGAGTGGCGCGATGGAGCCCTCGCATGTGCTGGCCGCGATGGGTCTGCCCCGAAAGCTCGCTGGTGGCGCCCTGCGATTGAGTCTCGGTCATACGACGACCGCCGAGGAGATCGACGCGGCCGCCCAGGCGGTGGTGTCCTCGGTGGAGCGGTTGAGGGGTGCCCGCTAGATGCGTGTGCTCGTCGGCATGAGCGGAGGGGTCGACTCCTCGGTGGCGGCCGCGCTGCTCGCCGAGGAGGGCCACGAGGTGGTCGGGGTGACCATGCGGCTTTGGGGTGGTGACAGTGACACCGGGTGTTGCAGTGTCGCGGACGTCGACGACGCGCGTCGGGTGGCTCAACAACTCGGCCTCGACCACGTGGTGTTCAACTTCTCCGACGACTTCGATGAACGTGTCGTCTCGCCCTATGTCGAGGCGCACTCGCGCGGGGTTACCCCGAATCCGTGCATCGAGTGCAACCGGCATCTGAAGTTCGATCGACTGAGCGAGCGGGCCCGCGTGCTCGGATTCGATGCTGTCGCGACGGGCCACCACGCCCGCTTGGAGCGCGACTCAGCCGGGCGACCGAGACTCGCTCGCGGAGCTGACCGAGACAAAGACCAGAGCTACGTGGTGCACATGGTCGACGCCGAGGAACTGGAGCGGACGGTGTTTCCGATCGGACACCTTTCGAAGGCCGAGGTGCGCGATCACGCCCGCCGCCTCGGTTTACGCACCGCCGATAAGCCCGACAGCCAAGACGTCTGCTTCATCACTTCGACCGGGGGTCGCGAGCGGTTCCTCGGTGACCGGATTCCGCTGCGATCGGCCCCGGTGATCGATACCGAGGGACGGCACCTCGGCGAGGTGCCGTCCGTGGAGATGGTGACGATCGGTCAGCGACGCGGCCTCGGTCTGCCTGGCGGAGGACCGTTGCGTTACGTCGTCGATGTGGTTGCCGAACCCGAGCCGGTCGTCGTGGTGGGCGACGGCGCCGATCTCTTGCGACGATCGGTCGACGTGGAGTCGGTCACCTGGGTCGATGGAACGGTCGAGGGGCGAGTCCGAGCGCAGGTGAGCGCCCACGGTCCGGCTCAGCCGGCGAGGTCGGTTGTGACCGATGAGCCGGGTGTCATCCGGATCGAATGGGAGGAACCGCAGCGTCGGGTCGCCCCGGGCCAGAGCGTCGTGCTCTACGACCTCGACGATCGTTGGGTGCTCGGCGGCGGCGTGGCTCGACGCTGAGTCCAGGCGCGAAGCACCGCCCCCGGGCGGGTCGGGGCTAACCGAGCCGCGCTCAGGTGGATCGCTCGGCCACCCGGTCGGCGCGGACCGGTGGCGAGCACAGCGGTGACCGATTCGACGGTTGCCAGCTCGAGGGTCGGGCCGCCAACCCCTCCGGTGAGGTCGGCGGGGGAGTCGTCGGTGGCGATGGTGAGCGCCGCTACCTCCGAGCGCCGCAGCATGAGCGTCTCGGCGAGCACGAGTGGATCGTGCACGACCAGCCCGGTTGGCACGAGCACCAGCCAACGTCGCGAGAGCCGATGCCAGCGCGGGGCGGAGATGGCGGCGAGGGCGATCGCGAGCGCGCCGGCGACCACCGTGGTGGCGGTTCCCTCAGACCGTGCGGCGATCAGGCCAAGCCCGACGGTGAGGCCCCACGCGAGGGTCGAGGCGACCACGTATCCGGTGGGGGGTCGGAGCGGGAAGCGCCGCTCGGCGCCGTACGCGCCGGCCTGGAGGTGATGCGAGCCGATCGGCGCTGACCACACCGCGAGGGTGACCATGAGCGAGAGAGCGACACCGGCGACTGTCGAAGTGTCGGTGCGCTCGAGGGCGATGGCCACGGCGACGATGGGGGCGAGCGGCACCAGCGTTCTCGCGAGGGTCAACGACACCGCGGAGGGAATGACGAGGGCGAGAGCGGTGGCGACCCAGAGGATCTCGAGCGCAGGGCCGGTGCCGGCGAGCAGCCCGTCGTTGGTTCGAAGGGTGTCGAGTCCGGAGCCGATGACGACGGCGACCGCCACCCAGAGCACGACGGCGGCCGCCGGGATCCAGGTCGCGCGACGGCGCGACGACGTGGTCTCGTCGTTCTCGGGCACCTCGACAGTTTGTCGGGTCCGGGTCGTGCTCGGCATGGTCGTCATGGCACGATCTGTCGATGGCGGCGGTCGACTCCCCGGAGACCCAGTCGGGTGGGGTGCTCGGCGGTATTCGACCCGGCTCGACGCTCGGTGTCGGCAGCCTTCCGCATCGTGACGGCGAGTCAGCGGCCCGCTTCTCTCTCGAGCATTTCGATATCGCGGTGGTGCCGCGCCTCCCGAGGCGCTCCCCGGCTGAGCAACTCGTCGCGCAGGCCATCGTCGGCGCGCGAGGGGTGACCCTCGGCCAGTACGGAACGATCGCGGTGGACGTTTCGGCGCTCGACCCGGACGCCCCGGTGGTCACCGATCTCCGCTCGGACAATTTCGCGGGGTTCCGGTCGTTTCTCGACGTGGCATCGGCGGAGGGGATCGACGGCCGCCCGGTGAAGTGGCAGTTGGTGGGCCCGGTGACCCTTGGCCTGTCGCTCACCCGCGCTGGAGCTCCGGTCGATCTCGCGTTCCGGGTGGCCTCTCAGACGGTACGGGAGCACGCCGACGCGCTGTGCTCCGCTCTCGCCGATGCGCTTCCGGAGTCGCCGCAGTTGATGGTGCTCGATGAGCCGTTGATGGCGGATCTCATGGAGCACGACTTCCCGCTTCCGCCAGACACGGCTGCCGACCTGCTCTCGGGGACGATGGCGGTGGTACAGGACCGGGCCGCGGTCGGGGTGCACTGCTGTTTCGATGCCGACTGGCCGTCGCTGCTCGAGGCCGGCCCGCAGGTCATCTCGCTTCCGGCTCGTGCCGATGTGGTCGAGGTGGCCGGGTACATCGATCGCTTCCTCGATGGGGGTGGCTGGATCGCTTGGGGCGCCATCTCCTCCGACGGTCCGATCGGGGTGACGGCGAATCGATCGTGGCACTCGCTCAGTTCGATCTGGTGCGATCTGGTGCGGCGAGGCTCGGACCCGTCGCTGCTGCGTCGTCAGAGCTTGCTCAGTCCGCGAAGCGGTTTGGCCGGACACACCACATCGGTTGCCGAGGACATCTGCCGGTCGCTTCGTGAGATCTCGAGTCGGGTGCGCGATCAGGCGTCGGCGACCCGACTCGTATTCGGCGCCTAGACGCTCCGAGCGTCGCGCACCCCCTATCTACACTCGGGCTATGGAGCGACGCCGTGGCCGCTAAACCCAAGCCCGCTGATCCCACGGCCGCCGACGCACCTCGCTCAAACGAGTCGCCGGCCGACGAGATCGACCGGTTGCGCGCGCTCGTCGCTCATCACAACCGGCTCTATCACGAGTTCGATACCCCCGAGCTTCCCGACGGCGAGTTCGACGCCCTCGTTCGGCGCCTCCGCGAGCTCGAGGTCAACCATCCCGAGTTAGCCACCTCCGACTCACCGTCGTCCTCGGTGGGCGGGGCGGCATCGGCCACGTTCGCGCCGGTGGTCCACGCCGTGCCGATGATGAGCCTCGACAACGCCATGGACGCCGATGAGTTGGCGGCGTGGGGAGAGCGGCTCGAGCGCGGTCTCGATGGGGCCGAGGCTCGGCTGGTCTGCGAACTGAAGATCGACGGTCTGGCCATGAGCCTTCGCTACGAGGCCGGGGTGCTCGTGCACGCGGCCACCCGAGGCGACGGGCGAGTGGGTGAGGACGTCACGGCGAACGTGCGCACCATCGCCGATGTGCCTGAGCGGCTCCCCGCCGGGGCGCCGGAGGTGGTCGAGGTCCGCGGCGAGATCTACATGCCCGTGTCAGTGTTCGACGCGCTCAATCGCGAGGCGACGGAGGCGGGAGAGCGGTTGCTCGTCAATCCGCGAAACGCTGCGGCCGGTTCGCTTCGTCAGAAAGATCCGGCGGTGACCGCGCGGCGGCGCCTGTCGATGTGGGCCTATCAATTGGGTGAGGTGGTCGGGGGTCCTGAGATCGCCTCCCATCATGAGGCCCTCGAGTTCATCGCCTCCCTCGGGTTCCCGGTCAATCCGGAGGTCAAGGTGGTCGGTGGTCTCGACGAGGCGGACCGGCTCTGCCGGCACTGGCAGGAGCATCGTCACGATCTCGATTACGACATCGACGGGGTGGTCATCAAGGTCGACGACCTCGCTCAACGGGCGGCGCTCGGGTTCACGTCTCGAGCGCCGAGATGGGCGATCGCGTTCAAGTTCCCTCCTGAGGAGCGCACCACCCGGCTCCTCGACATCCAGGTCTCCGTCGGTCGCACCGGGCGCACCACCCCCTTCGCGGTGCTCGAGCCGGTGTTCGTCGGCGGTTCGACGGTCACGATGGCGACCCTGCACAACCAGGACCAGGTGCGTCTGAAAGATGTTCGCCCGGGCGACCTCGTCGTGGTGCGAAAGGCGGGCGATGTCATCCCCGAGGTGGTCGGCCCGGTGCTCTCAGAGCGTCCCAAAGGTCTCGCCGAGTGGGAGTTCCCGACCGTGTGCCCCTGTCCGGTCGCGAGTGCGCTCGAGCGGGCGGAGGGCGAGGCCGACACCCGGTGCGTCGAGGCGACGTGTCCGTTCCAGCGCGACCAGCGCATCATCTACTGGGCGTCGCGAGGGGCGATGGATATCGAGGGTCTCGGCGAGCGGACGGTGGCTCAGCTCACTGCCGCCGGCCTGGCCGCCGATGTCGCCGACCTCTACGCCCTCACCGCCGAACAGGTCGAGTCCCTCGAGGGGTTCGCCCGGGTGAGCGCCGAGAAGCTGGTCGCGGGTATCGACGGCTCCCGTGATCGACCGGCCTGGCGGGTGCTCACCGGTTTCGGCATCAAACATCTCGGGCCGACGGCCGCTCAGAGTCTCGCCGCCGCGCTCGGCGGGGTGCGCGAGGTGCTCGAGGCATCCGAGGAGCGCCGGGCCGAAGTCGCGGGGGTCGGTCAGGTCATCTCGGCCTCGGTTTCCGACTGGTGGTCGCGCGAGGCCCACCGCGATCTCGTCGACCGGCTCGAGCGGCACGGGGTCGATCTGCGTGTCTCGGAGGGCCCGATCGTCTCCGACCTCCCCGCCACCCTCGAGGGTCGCGCCGTGGTCGTGACCGGGACGGTTCCGGGGCACACCCGTGAGAGCGCTCAGGCGGCGGTGCTCGCCCGAGGCGGCACGGCACCGGGGAGTGTCAGTGCGAAGACCTTTGCCCTCGTGGTCGGCGATGGAGCGGGCGCCTCGAAACTCACCAAGGCCGAGTCCCTCGGCATTCCCATTGTCGCGGCCGACCGCTTCGACGAGTTGCTCGAGTCGGGTGAGATCCCGACCTGAGGCGAGCACCCTGTGGTTGCGGAGTCTCTCATCAGACGACCACGAACTGCCAGGTGAACGATCGGGCTCGCTGTCGACCCTCGTCGATTCTCCAGTGGATCACCTCAACGCGGTGCACCCCGGGGTCGAAGCGCGGCACCGGCCCGTTCGACGACGGGGTGTAGGTGAGCGTCGAGTTGCCGGGTTCGAACACGGTCACCGGGGGAACCGAGACCTGTTCCCCGGGCTCGACCGGGCTCGCCTGCACCTCCGACAGATCGACCGTTGGGATCTCGACTCCGTCGATCACCAGCACCCCGGTGTGACCGGGCGCGAGGTCGACGAAGACGTTCGTTTGGGCGAGGGCTTGCTCGGCGTCGGGGACGGGGGTGACGCTCTCGATCGTCGCCGGCAGGTCGCTGCGCTCATCGCCGGTCACCGACACGAGGAAGCCGCGGGTGACGAGCACGAGCCCGATCGCGATCACCGCGCTGACGAGCAGAAGGGCGGGGTCGACCCGTCGCCGCGCGGGCGCTGGGGAGTCGGCCTCCGCGGTCGCGTCGGGGTCGTTACCGCTCACCTGACCATCATGGCTGAGGTTCGCCGATCGACCCAACCGGAGCGGCCGGCCCGACCCCCACGGCGATCCGGCCGCCGGTAGCGTCCTGTGGCCGTGGACCTCTCGTCGCTCCGAGGGTCGGAGATCACCGACCGCTTCCATCTGACCGGGGTGGTCTCGGTGGGAGCCACCGCGACCGTCATCGACGGAGTGGAGCGCTCGTCCGGGGCCGCCGTCACGGTGCGAGTCATCAACCCGGCCCTGTGCTCCGATCCGGGCTTCCCCGAGGAGTTCCGGCTCGCGATCCGCCCGGTTCGCGCCCTCGATCACCCCAACATCGCGACGGTGCTCGCCACCGCGATGGTCGACACCGATCGCGGAGCGGCCGGTTGCATCGTCACCGAGGCGTTGACGGGCGGAAGCCTTCGCGACCTCCTTGACCGTGGTCGGCTCCTCAGCCCGTCGCAGGCCCTCGCCCTCGGACTCGATGTGTGCCGTGCCCTCCATCTCGCTCACTCCCGAGGTCTGGTGCACACCGAGGTGACCCCCTCGAAGATCATGTTCGGCGACGAAGGTCGAGCGCGTCTCGTCGACCTCGGGTTGGCCGGACTGCTCGGTCGGCGGGCCTGGGTCGATCCGTCATCGCTCGACAACCATGTGGTTCGCTACTCGGCGCCTGAGCAGGCGACCACCCTCGATCCGTCATCGGCCGCCGACGTCTACGCCCTCGGGCTGGTGCTCGTCGAGGCGGTTACCGGCTCGGTGCCTTTCGACGCCGGCTCGACGGTCGCGACCCTCGCCCAACGCGTCGATCGTCTCATGCCGGCTTCCGCCGACCTCGGTCCACTCGCCGCGGTACTCGAGCACGCCGCCCGGCCCGACCCCTCCGAGCGGTGGACCGCCGAATCCCTCCACCAGGCGCTGGTCGCCGTCGCGCCGCGCCTGCCGCGTCCCGAACCACTTCCGCTGGTCGCCCGGTCGGTGGCCGGCGCCACGACGAGCGAACTCCCAACGGTCGCAACCCCCACGCTCGACGAATCCGAGCCTCCTGCTCAACGCCCGTCTGCCGGAGTGGTCACAGAGCCGACGGTTCCGGACTCGACCGTCCGGGGCGCGCCGGAGACGGCGCGTATCGGCCGTCGCCGCCCCGCATGGGTTCTCCCGTTGGCCTCGGGTGTGACGGTGGTGCTCGCGGCCCTGTTAGTGCGTTTGCTGCTCGTCACCCCGATCCATGTGGTTCCCGATCTCCGCGGGGTCACCGAGGCTGAGGCGGTCAACACGATCACCCCCTTCGGCTGGGCCACTGAACGGTTACTCGAACGCAGCGACGCAGTGCCGACTCCCGGAAGCATCATCTCGACGACGCCGGTGGCCGGTGTCGAACTCGCCGAGGGAGAGCCCTTCACCTATGTGGTGAGCGAGGGCCCGACGCTCCGGGCCGTTCCCGACACGACCGGGGCGCGCGCGGTCGACGCCGAGACGGCGCTCACCGCGCTCGGTCTGACCGCCTACGTCGAGCCGGTCTATGACGAGTCCGTCCCGATCGACATCGTCGTCTCCTGGATCGCGACCGACGATCCGACGGTGATCGCTGGAACGCCGGTGGAACCCGGGACGGCCATCACGCTCCGGGTGTCGGCGGGCCCGGCACCAAGGACCGTGCCCGACCTCGTCGGGACACTCAGTGGTCCCGCCCGCGCGCGTCTCGTCGACCTCGGGCTGGTGTTGGTCGAGCGCCAGGGAGACTTCGACGAGGAGACCGAGGCCGGTCAGATCGTCGAGCAGAGCCCGGCTCCCGGCGAACTGGCGGAGCGGGGCGCCGAGATCACCGTCACGGTGTCTCGGGGACCCGATGTCGTCGTCTTCCCCTCGCTCGCTGAAGGCATCGTGTTCGCCGACGCGCGAGCCGAACTTCTCGCCGCCGGTTTCGAGGTGGAACTCGTGCTCGGGGCTGTCGACGCCATCGTCTCCGAGGTCCTCATCGACGGCGAACCCCCCGAGGTCGACGGCGTGTACCCGCGCGGCACGCAGGTCGACATCGTCGCCGTGTGAGCACGACCTGACTCAGCGGTGCGCCCGCGTCTGGCTGCCGTCACTACGGTGGCGCCATGGGAGTGCTCGACGGTCGTGTCGTGGTGGTGACCGGAGCCGGTCGTGGCCTCGGCCGCGCCCATGCGCTTTTGCTCGCGGCCGAGGGCGCCAGCGTGCTGGTCAACGATCTCGGGACGACACCCGACGGCGCCGGTGGTGATGGCGACCCCGCCTCGGAGGTTGTGGATGAGATCGTGGCGGCCGGCGGTTCCGCGGTCGCCAACCGCGATGACGTCGCCGACTGGGCGGGCGCTGAGTCGGTGGTGGCGGCGGCGGTCAGCGCCTTCGGCGACCTCGATGTCGTCGTGAACAACGCCGGGTTCCTCCGCGACCACGCGATCGTGTCCATGAACGAGGAGGATTTCGACTCGGTGGTCAGGGTCCACCTCAAGGGCCACTTCGCCATGACCCACTTCGCCGCCCGACACTGGCGCGAGCGCTACCACGCGGGGGAGCGTCGCCGTCGCGCGCTCGTGCACACCGCTTCCACCTCCGGGCTCTTCGCCAACCCCGGCCAGTCGAACTACGGGGCCGCGAAGTCGGGTATCGCCACGCTCAGCCAGATCGCCGCCCAGGAACTCGCCCGCTACGAGGTCGTGTCGAACTGCATCCTTCCCGGCGCGCGAACCCGGCTCACCTTGGCCAGCCCCGGGCTCCCCGAGTTGATGGCGGCCGCCGACGGTGCCTTCGACACGTGGGATCCGGCCAACGCCTCACCGCTCGTGGCCTACCTATCGTCGGAGGCGTGCCGGTTCACCGGCGAGACCTTCTCGGTGATGGGAGGTCTGGTGCAGCGAATGCACCCATGGACGGTGGGGGAGTCGGTGGATTCCGTGACCGGTTGGACGGCGTCGACGCTCTCCGCGGCCCTCGACGCGCTCTAAGCGTCAGTCGGTGATCGCTTCGAGGGCGGAGGCGATCTCCTCGGCGAGTTCGAGATCGGCGGGTCCGGCCTGAAGGGCCATCACCCGGATCACGTCGCCTTCCACCTGGATGCGCCCGGACATGAAGGCCTGCATCGCGGCCGCTGGATCACGCGAGACGAGCAGCACCCGAGCGGTGTCGTGGTCGACAGTGATCGTCGCATCGGGGGCGTCGACGTGTCCGAGGTCGACGTCGAGCGCCCCGGAGTGGGTGTCGAGGTGCGCCTCGACGGTCGCGCCGTCGGGTCCATCGGTGACGACCAGGTTGACGCTCACATCGGCGACGGGGGCGGGGAGGCGGTCGGCGAACGACTCTCGAACCTCGCGCGCGGCCTCGATCCAGGCGTCGGAGAGGAAGGGGTGCGCGGCCATGAGGCGAGCGTACCGGTGGTCAGTCGAGCAGTCTCGTCCGGTAGGTGACCCGCTCGAGTTCGTCGAGATCGAGGTCGTAACCGAGTCCGGGGGCGTCGGGGACCGCGACGGAGCCCTCCTCCACCGTGATCGGGTCGAGCACGATGTCGCGAGACCAGAAGCGGGCCGAGGCGCTGATATCGCCGGGGAGGGTGAACCCGTCGAGTGCGGCGAGGGCGGCGTTGGCCGCGCGACCGATGCCGGTCTCGAGCATCCCACCGCACCACACCGGCACACCGAGGTCGAGGCAGTAGTCGTGGATGCGTCGTGCCTCGAGGTAGCCACCGACGCGTCCGGGCTTGATGTTGATCACCTCGGCGGCGCCGAGCTCGATGGCGTCGCGGGTGGTCTGAGCGGACACGATCGATTCGTCGAGGCAGACCGGGGTGCTCGAAGCCGCGGCGAGACGGGCATGACCGATGATGTCCTCCTCGGCCATCGGTTGCTCGATGAGCAACAGGTCGAACTCGTCGAGTTGGCAGAGATGGTCGATGTCGTCGCGGCCGTAGGCGGTGTTGGCATCGACCTGGAGGCCCATGTCGGGCCCGATCAGCGCTCGGACCTCTCGGACCGGTTCGATGTCCCAGTCCGGCTCGATTTTGAGTTTGATCCGGGCGTAGCCGTCGCGCACGTAGCCCTCGACGGCTGAGAGGAGATCGTCGATGGTCGGGTGGATGCCGACGCTGACTCCGCTCGGGACGCGGTCGCGGGTCACCCCGAAGTAGGAGCGCAGGTCGGTGTCGTTCGCCCGTAACTCGGCGTCGAGGGCGGCCATCTCGACGGCGGCTTTGGCCATCGGGTGGCCGCGGAGCGGCTCGAGGATCTCGGCGATGTCGGCGGCGGAGATGTCACCGGCTGCTCGGAGTCGCGGCCAGATGTGATGTTCGAGCACCAGTTCGACTCCGTCGACGAACTCGGCGGAGTAGACCGGCTCGCTGAGCGCGACGCACTCACCCCAGCCGCTCTCGCCGTCGACCCCTTCGAAGCGCACGAGGAGGATGTCGCGGTCGGTCTGGCTGCCGAAGCTCGTTCTGAAGGGACTGACGAGGTCCATGCGGACCCGCCGAAGCTCGAGACGTCCGGCGCGCATCAGATGGGCTTCTCGAGGATGTACGAGCCCTCGCGAGTGAACCCGGTGACCACGGCGCCGGCGGCGAGGGCCGATCCGAGTTCCTCGCGGACGCGCCGACGCCAGGCTTGGGCGGCGGCGGGGTCGGTTCGGCGGAGCACGACGATGTCCTCAGGGGTGGGGATCTCGATCCGCTCGGTCGGCCCGGACGGCCCCGGATCTTCGACCGATGGGTCGACAGGCCAGGCGCAGAGCACCCGGTCGCTCTCGTCCTCGGCGTTCACGGCATCGGACATCGAGCCGTAGAAATCGGGGAGGTAGTCGGACAGGCGGGCGCCGAGCACCTCGATGTTGAACCAGGCGTTCCGTCGCACGATCGGATCGAACGTCCAGGTGACCCATTCGATGCCGTTGTCGGCGGCCCAGGCGCGCTGGTGGCTCTTCATGGCGCGACCGACGCCGGCATGCTGCACACCAGGGAGGATGCCGGTGATGTGGCTGTGAAGCGCCGGCCGTCCTTCGTGGCGGGCGAGGAAGCCGAAGGAGGCGCCAACCATGTTGTCGGCGACGAACGCCGCCGCGACATATCCGCCAGCGTGCTCGACCGCCCGAAGGAGCTCGGGGCTGACCATCACCGAGGTCGCGCCCCAGATCTGTCGGAGCACCTCGCTCACAGCGGTCATCTCCTCCACCGTGTGCGGGCTGCGGATCTCGACGTCGTTGTCGTCACTGCCGGCCACGAGCCCAAACTACTGCGCCCGCGTCGGAGCGCTGTCAGCGACACACCCACTCGTCGGCATCGCGTGACTTCTCGTCCAAAGGCGCCGCTCCGGTTGGTAGCGGTCGGCGAGGCGGATAACGATGCGGGAATGGCGCGCATTCTGGTGACCGAGTCGATCGCGGACGGCGGGCTCGACCGTCTCCGGGCCGACGGGCACGATGTCGACGTGCGCGAGGGTCTCGATCGCGCGGGCCTTCTCGAAGCGGTCCGTGGTGCGGCCGCGCTCATCATCCGCTCAGCCACGCAGGTCGACGACGAGGTGCTCGCCGCGGGGTCTGATCTGGTGGTGGTTGGTCGCGCAGGGATCGGCCTCGACAACGTCGACGTTCCTGCTGCCACCGCGCGCGGGGTGATGGTCGTCAACGCCCCGCAGTCGAACATCGTCTCCGCCGCCGAGCACACCATGGCGCTGCTGCTCGCGCAGGCGCGCAATGTTCCTCAGGCCCATGCGGCTCTCGTCGCCGGCCGATGGGAGCGCTCACGTTGGGAGGGGGTCGAACTCGCCGACAAGACCCTCGCGATCATCGGTCTCGGCCGGATCGGCAAACTGGTCGCCGAGCGCGCCCGTTCGTTCGGTATGAGGATCGTGGCCTTCGACCCCTTCGTCTCGGCTGATCGCGCTCGGCTCATGGGTGCCGAGTTGCTCCCGCTTGATCAGGCGGTCGCCGAGGCTGACTTCCTCACGGTCCATCTTCCTCGCAACGCCGAGACCATCGGGCTCATCAATCGTGAGCTGCTACTCAAGGCGAAACCGTCACTCCGGATCGTGAACGTGGCCCGCGGCGGCATCGTGGTCGAGTCCGATCTCGCCGAGTGCATCCGCGAGGGTCTCATCGCGGGCGCGGCGCTCGATGTCTTCGACTCCGAGCCGTGCACCGACTCGCCGCTCTTCTCGCTCCCTGAGGTGGTTGTCACCCCGCATCTCGGGGCCAGCACCCGCGAGGCCCAAGACAAGGCCGGCGACGCGATCGCCGACATGGTGCAGCTCGCACTGGCTGGCGACTTCGTGCCCTGGGCGGTCAACGTCGACGCAGCTGAGGCCGATGAGATGCTGCGGCCGTTCCTCGGGCTCGCCGAGCGCCTCGGACGATTGTTCTCGTCGCTCTCGGTCGCTGATCTGTCGTCGGTGGAGTTGCGGATCGAGGGCGACATCGCCGCCTGCGATACGCGCATCCTCGCTCTCGCCGTGCTGAAGGGAATGCTGGGGGCGGGTGATGAGCCGGTCACCTACGTCAACGCGCCACAGCTCGCCAGCGAGGCCGGCATCGAGTTGACGGAGTCGAAGTCGTCGGTGGCCGAGGATCACGTCAACCTGATCGCGGTTCGCGGCGGCGGCCGCAGCATCGCCGGCACCCTGTTGGATCGGACTGGAGCCGAGCGTCTCGTCGAGATCGACGGCCACGGGGTCGACATGCCTCCGGCCGCCAACATGTTGTTGATCTCCAACGATGATCGCCCCGGGGTGATCGGCACCGTCGGCACGCTGCTCGGCGACGCCGGGATCAACATCGCCGATATGGACGTCGGGCGCGTCGCTCGGTCGGGTGGCGCCCTCATGTTGATCGCCGCCACCGCAGTCGTGACCGACGAGGTCGTTGCCGCCCTTCGGTCGGCGCCCGGTGTGACGAGCGTGGTCAGCCTTCGCGGCTGATTCGACAGGCGTCGCGAGTCGCGATGGCGACCGCTCTGGCGGCGTCGGCGAAATCCTCACCCGAACCGGCGTAGAGCACCGCCCGAGACGAGTTCACGATCAGGCCGCGCCCGTTCGCGGTGGCGCCGGCGGTGACCGCTTCGCGGGCGTCGCCTCCTTGGGCGCCGACTCCGGGGACGAGGATCGGTAGATCGCCGACGGTGGCGCGCACCCGCGAGAGTTCCTCGGGATGGGTGGCGCCCACCACGAGGCCGACCTCGCCGAGGGCGGACCACTGTTCGGCGATCATGCGGGCGACCCGCAGGTAGAGCGGCTCTCCGTCGACCTCGAGGAGCTGCAGATCAGCCCCGCCGGGATTGGAGGTTCGGCACAGGGCGATGATGGCCCCGGCAGCCAGGAACGGTTCGACCGAGTCGGTTCCGAGGTAGGGGTTGACGGTGACGGCGTCGGCTCCGTATCGGCCGAAGGCCTCTCGCGCGTACTGCTCTGCTGTCGAGCCGATGTCGCCTCGCTTCGCATCGAGGATGATCGGCACCGCGGGGTGACGCTCGGCGATGTGCTCGCAGAGTCGCTCGAGTTGGTCCTCGGCGCGCAAGGCGGCGAAGTGGGCGATCTGCGGTTTGAAGGCGCAGACGAGGTCGGCGGTCGCGTCGACGATCTCGGCGCAGAACCGGAAGACGGCGTCGGGTGCTCCGTCGAGGCTGCGCGGGAAACGGCTCGGGTCTGGATCGAGCCCGACGCACAGCAGCGAGTCGTTGCGCTCCCAGGCGGCGGCGAGGCGGCCGTGGAACCCCGAGGCGGTCGTGGTCACGACTCGATCAACTCGATGGCCGCGGTGGGGCAGAGATCAGCGGCATCGCGAACCTGGTCGTGGAGGTCGGCCTCGGGGTGCTCGCGGAGGATGTGGACGTATCCGTCGTCGCCGATCTCGAAGACTTCAGGGCAGGTCTGCGCGCAGCCACCGGTGGAGGCGCAAAGGTCAAGGTCGACGGTGACGCGCACGCCCCGACACTATCCCGGGGCTCGTGTGCGCCATCCGAGGACTCAGCCCCGTCGTTGCCGTTCGAAGGCCGACAGCACCGCGCGCAGGGAGGCGGTGGTGATATTCGGATCGGTGCCAATGCCCCAGCGGACCTCGTTGCCCGACGAGCTCTCCACATAGGCGACGGCTTCGGCGTCGGAGCCGCGTCCGATGGCGTGCTCGGAGTAGTCGAGCACGTCGAAGTCGCCGGGCCATTCGGCGCGCAGGCCGTTGACGAAAGCCTCGACGGGTCCGTCGCCCTCACCTCGAATGGTGACCGCTGAGCCGTCGACCTCGAGTTGGGCGCTGATGGTGGTTCGACCGCGGCCGTCGGTGGTGTTGGTGTGCAGCTCGTGGCTTCGCAGGCGCATGTTCGGCTCGCTCGGGAGGTACTCGGTGGAGAAAGCGTCCCACATGATCGCGGGCGAGATCTCGGTGCCCGAGTCCTCGGTGATGTGCTGGATGGTCTTGGAGAACTCGATCTGCAGGCGTCGGGGCAGGTCGTAGCCGTACTCCTCCTTCATCACATAGGCGACACCGCCCTTACCGGATTGCGAGTTGACGCGGATGACGGCTTCGTAGGTGCGTCCGACGTGCTTCGGGTCGATGGGCAGATACGGGACTCCCCACTGGTCGTAGTCGGAGGGCAGGGCGGCGAAACCCTTCTTGATGGCGTCCTGATGCGAGCCGGAGAACGCTGTGTAGACGAGGTCGCCCACATAGGGGTGTCGGGGGTGCACGGGCAGCCGGTTGCAGTACTCGGCGGTGCGCCGCAGAGCGTCGATATCGCTGATGTCGAGTTCGGGGTCGACCCCGTTCACGAACAGGTTCATGGCGAGGTTGACGATGTCGACGTTGCCGGTGCGCTCGCCGTTACCGAAGAGGGTTCCCTCGACCCGGTCGGCGCCGGCCATGACGCCGAACTCGGCGGCTGCGACGGCACAGCCACGGTCGTTGTGGGGATGGAGGCTGATGATGACGGACTCGCGGTCGCGGATGGTGCGGCCAAACCACTCGATGACGTCGCCGTAGACGTTCGGGCTGTAGCACTCGACGGTGGCGGGGAGGTTCAGAATGAGCGGGCGCTCGGGAGTCGGCTTGATGACATCCATCACCGCTTCGCACACCTCGATGGCGAATTCGGGTTCGGTGAGGGTGAAGCTCTCGGGGGAGTACTCGTAGCGGATGTCGGTGCCCTCGAGGTCGGCTTCGAGTTCACGGCAGAGGCGAGCCCCTTGTACCGCGATGTCGACGATGCCGGCTTTGTCGAGTCCGAAGACGACCTCGCGCTGCAGCGGATTGGTCGAGTTGTAGAAGTGAACAATGGCCCGCGGTGCTCCGCGGAGGCACTCGTAGGTGCGCTCGATGAGTTCTCGGCGGCATTGCACGAGCACTTGGATCTCGACGTTGTCGGGGATGAGATCCTCGGTGATCAGCTGGCGGACGAAGTCGAAGTCGGGTTGGCTCGCCGATGGGAATCCGACCTCGATCTCGGTGAAGCCCATCTTGACGAGCTCGCGGAACATGGCGAGCTTGCGAACGGGATCCATCGGGTCGATGAGCGCCTGGTTGCCATCGCGGAGATCGACCGAGCACCAGGTGGGGGCGTGATCGATGATGACGTTCGGCCAGGTCCGGTCCTCGAGGATGAGGGGCACCTGGGGCGAGTACCGCTCGAACGGCATCTTGCGTGGGGTGGCTGGTGTCGGTGGCACGGTGTCTCCTTGGGGTTGCGTTCTTCGGGGTCGGTCGGAGCGGCGCCGAAAACGACAACCGCCCCCTGACCGGGTCGGTGGGGGCGGGCGGACGTGAGTATGTGCGCGTCCGCCCTACGTAAGCAGCCCGAGAAGGGGAAGCAGACGCAAGGCGGTGGACATCGACCGGGAGACTAGCGAGCGCTCGCCCGCTCCACAATCACCGGGGCCGCCTCGCCGGTAGGCTCGGCGCCACCATGACTGACCGACCTCCGCGCACTGGCGCGCGGCGTCGGGGCCGCGGAGGCGGCTCTGACGGCTCCTCCCCCCGGCGTCGGCCCCCGCATCGAGATGACGATGTCGAGGCCCGTACCGGCTCCCTGACCTCCAATTCGGCTCTTCCTCCTGTGGAGACACCGACTGGTTTCGCCGAGTTGGGTGTGCCGGAGCGGATCGACATCGGACTGGCGGCCTGCGGTTTCGCGACCCCGTTCGCGATCCAGACTGAGGCGATCCCGGTCGCGATGCGCGGAGACGACGTGTGCGGTCGCGCGAAGACCGGATCGGGTAAGACGCTCGCCTTCGGCGTGCCGATGCTCGCTCGAATCGAGGGGCGTGGCGCCCCGGGTCGGCCGCTCGGCCTCGTGCTGGTGCCCACCCGTGAGCTCGCGGTGCAGGTGGCCGAGGTGCTCGAGCCGGTCGCATCGAAGGCCTCGATGCGCGTCCTTCCGGTGTACGGCGGGGCGAGCCGCGACGGGCAGATCGCCGAGTTGAACAAGGGCGTTGAGTTGGTGGTTGCCACGCCCCTTCGCCTCATCGACCTCATCAAATCCGACGAGGTTGATCTCTCCGATGTGCAGATCGTGACCCTCGACGAGGCCGACCGGATGGCTGATGACGGCTTCACCCCGCAGGTCGAGTGGATCCTTCGTCATTGCACGGGCCGACGTCAAACAATGCTGTTCTCAGCCACGCTCGACGGTGATGTCGGTCACCTGATCCGCGCCTATATGACCGACCCGGTCGAGGTGGCCATCGACGCCGTCACCGACACGGTCGGCACGATGCACCACCTGTTCCTCGCGGTGCACCACATGGATAAGGCGCGGGTGGTCGGCTCGATCGCCCGCTCCATTCCGAAGGTCGTTGTGTTCTGTCAGACGAAGCGCCTCTGCGACAAGGTCGAGGGAGCGCTCGTCGACCTCGGTGTCAACGCTGCGGCGATCCATGGCGACCTATCGCAGGCGGCGCGGGAGCGTGCCCTTCAGCGGTTCGGTGATGGTCGCCTCGCCGTGCTGGTCGCCACCGACGTAGCGGCCCGCGGTATTGACATCGACGACATCGGCGCGGTCGTGCACTACGACCCTCCGGGTGATGTGAAGGATTACCTGCACCGCTCGGGTCGCACGGCGCGTGCCGGCCGTGACGGTTGGGCGGTGACCTTGGTCGAGTACAACCAGCACACTCAGGTGCGGGTGCTGCAGCGTCTGCTTCGACTCCCGGCGGTGAAGCCGGTCGAGGTCTTTTCCAACGACGACCGCTTGCTGGATCTCAGCCGCTTCGAGACCGACGTCACCACCTAGGAGTGGCGGTGGTTCGGGCCGAGGTCGCGCCGTGGCTGCTCGCCGCGGCGCTCGTCGGATGCTCGGGCGCTAGCGACGACGAGTCGCTTCCCCCGGTGACGGCACCCGCTCCGGTGACGGCGCCGGTCGTCGCCGGTCCGGATCCCGATGAGGTGGCCGAGATTGAGGCGTCTCCGTTCGGACTCCCAGATGCGGTGGAGGTGGCGGTTCGCGTCTCTCCGGCCCGTTCGACGACCTTGGTGTCGATGACCCCTCGGTCGGTGGATCCGTCGACTCTTGACCCGTTCGACTCGGTGGCATCCTGCTCGGTGGTGGAGGGGTCGGGAACGCGGCCGTTCGAGGTGGTGGTCGCCGACCGTGAGAGCGAGTCATCGGTCCGGTTCGCATCGGCGGACTCCGAGGTGCTCGAGGAGGAGGCCGCGTCGGTCGAGGTCGACGTGGAGGTCCGACTGCTCGGCGGCCCCGTGCGCCTCGGGACGGGCCGCGTCACGTTCGTCCGGGTCGATGGCGCGATCGATCAACGTTCGGGCACGGTGGTCGGGCGCACCGACGCGGGTGAGTCGGTATCGGCGGGTTTCACCTGTTCGGGGGAGCGGACGCTCGGCGATAGGTCGATGGCCCCGGGCTATTCGGTGCGTCTTCGCGATGGGCTTCGCGAGCGAACCGCCTCGATGGCGATGACCGATGACGATGCCATGAGATGCGCCGATCCGGTCGACGCCGATCGGGTCGTCGTCTCGGTAGCCACCGAGAGCGGCGTGCCAGGGGGCGGGGGCGGTTCGCTCGCGGTGTCCTCTCGCCCCGGCCTCGCGACTGGCGCCTCGGCGCCTGCTGACGTGGTGCTCTCGGTGCTCGGTCGCACGCTGGTGCTCGGCGAGGCGACCGTCACCTTGACGGGAGCCGGAACGGGGATTTTCAGCGGGACGTCCTCCGACGGCGTGGTGGTGGACGGCGCCTGGCGCTGCCCCGGCTGAGCCGGGTTCAGTCTCGCGGGTTCAGCCGGGCAGCCACGCGGGGCGCGTCGATTCGAAGCGATCGATCGCGTCGGCGTGGGTGAGGGTGAGCCCGATGTCGTCGAGTCCTTCGAGGAAGCGATGCTGGGTCGGGTCGTCCATAGGGAAGTCGACCGACACGCCAGCCGAGGGCACCTCGACGAGCCGCCGCTCCATGTCGACGACGACCGCGGTGGCCGGGTCGGCTTCGATCGCCGACCAGATCGACTCGACCACGGCGAGCGGCACGGCGGCCGGCACTAGGCCGTTCTTCGTGCAGTTGTTGCGGAAGATGTCGGAGAAGCTCGGCGCGATCACGGCGTCGAAGCCCGCCTGCTGAATCGCCCAAACGGCGTGCTCACGGCTCGAGCCCACTCCAAACGAGGGGCCGGCGACAAGGATGCTCGCCCCGGTGTAGCGCTCGTCGTTCATGACGAACGCCGGGTCGTCCTTCCAGGTGGAGAACAGGCCCTTCTCGAACCCGGTGCGCTCCACCCGCTTCAACCATTCGGCGGGAATGATCTGGTCGGTGTCGACGTCGCTGCGTCGGAGGGGGATAGCGGTGCCGGTGATGACCCTGACGGCTCTCATGACAGATCCTCCGGGAGTGCGAAGTGGCCGGCGACCGCGGTGGCGGCCGCGACGGCGGGGGAGACGAGGTGGGTGCGCCCGCCGCGTCCTTGGCGACCCTCGAAATTGCGGTTGCTGGTGCTCGCCGATCGCTCACCCGGGGCGAGCTTGTCGGGGTTCATGGCCAGGCACATCGAGCACCCCGGTTCCCGCCAGTCGGCACCGGCGGCTCGGAACACCTCGTGAAGCCCCTCGGCCTCGGCCTCGGCCTTTACCCGGTGCGAGCCGGGCACGACCATCACGCGAGGAACGGTCACGGTGCGGCCGCGCATGACCTCCGCGGCGGCCCGGAGATCCTCGATGCGGCTGTTGGTGCACGAGCCGATGAACACGGTGTCGACGGAGATATCGCGGATGGCGGTGCCGGGGGTGAGGCCCATGTAGTCGAGCGCGCGGGTCACCGTCTCGCGGGTGGTGGGGTCGTTGTAATCCTCGGGGGAAGGGACACGGTCGTCGATCGAGGCGACCTGAGCAGGGTTGGTGCCCCAGGTGACCTGTGGGCGGATGGCGGCAGCATCGATGACCACCTCGGTGTCCCAGGTGGCGCCCTCGTCGCTGGTCAGGGTGGACCAGTCGGCGACCGCGGCCTCCCAGTCGGCGCCGCTCGGCGCGTGATCGCGGTCCTTGAGGTAGTCGAAGGTGGTCTGGTCGGGGGCGACGAGGCCGGCGCGGGCTCCGGCTTCGATCGACATGTTGCACACCGTCATGCGGCCCTCCATCGAGAGGGATCGGATCGCCGAGCCGCGGTACTCGATGACGTGGCCGATCCCGCCGCCGGTGCCGATGTGTCCGATGATGGCGAGCACGACGTCTTTGGCGGTGACCCCTGCGGCCAGTTCGCCTTCGACGGTGACCGACATCCACTTCGGTCGCGACTGGGGAAGCGTCTGGGTGGCGAGGACGTGCTCGACCTCGCTGGTGCCGATGCCGAAGGCGAGGGCGCCGAAGGCGCCGTGGGTGGCGGTGTGGCTGTCGCCGCAAACGATGGTCATTCCCGGGAGGGTGCGGCCCTGCTCGGGTCCGATGACGTGGACGATGCCTTGACCGGCGTCACCCATCGGATAGTGGGTGATGCCGAACTCGCGCGCGTTCTGCCGGAGGGTGTCGACCTGCTTGGCGGAGATCTCGTCGGCGATCGGCTGATCGATGTCGGCGGTCGGGACGTTGTGGTCTTCGGTAGCGACGGTGAGTTCGGGGCGGCGCACGGTGCGTCCGCTGAGCCGCAGCCCCTCGAACGCTTGAGGGCTGGTGACCTCGTGGATCAGGTGGAGGTCGATGTAGACGAGGTCGGACTCACCGGGCGTGGAGGCGACGAGGTGCCGGTCCCAGATCTTCTCCGGGAGTGTCTTCGGTCTCGTCTCGGCCATCGGTGTCCGCCCTCTCCGGTACTCGTCTCGGTCGCTGTCGGCCCCGAAGCGTACCGGCGGGCCGCTCTGGCGACCTCGGGGTCACCAAGCGCCGACGAGTTCGACGATCGCGATGAGGTCGCGTCCGGCGGGCAGGCCGAGGCCCGGTTCGCCGTCGGGCCCGAAGGCGAGGTCGGGAGGCATCTTCAGGATTCGCGTTCCACCCACCGACATCCCGGTGATGCCCTGCTGGAGCCCAGGCAGGGTGTAGCCGTCCTCGAGGAGGATCTCGAGGGGCTCGCCGCGATCCCAGGTGTTGAAGAGGGTGACGCGGTTGTCGCCGCGAACGAGGAGCAGGTGGGCGAGCACCGTGTCGCCGGTGACGGCGGTGTGGCCGTCTCCCTCGACGAGATCCTCGATGCTGAGTTCGAGGGCGCCGTCGGAGGGGGCGGTGTCGATGTCGAGCGGGGCGTCCTCGGCGCGGGTGGGTGGCACGACGGCGCGCACGTCGACGATGAAGGTGAGCGCGTCGCCGGCTTTGATGGGGTCGCCCGGCGGGTTGTCGCCGTAGGCGAGGTCGGCGGGGATGTCGAGCCGGCGCTTCGTGCCTGGGGTGGCGCCGAGGAGTCCGTCGTCCCAGCCTTGGATGACCTGGCCGGCGCCGACCGTGAAGTTGAGTGCCTGCCCGCGCGCGAGGCTGGTGTCGAAGAGTTCGCCGGTCAGGGTGATGACGCCGACGTAGTCGACCCACACGGAGTCGCCCGGGGTTGCCTCTCGTCCGGTGCCGGTCTCGATGTCGGTGATGAGTAGTTCGGTCGGGGCCTCGTCGAGGGGTTCGACGTCGAGGGGGTTCTCGCCGATCGTGGTCGTCGGAGCATCGGTGTCGACCGGGCTGAGTTCGATATCGGTGACAGCGCTCTCATCCGCGCCCGTGTCGTCGCCCCCGCATGCGCCGGTCATCGCGATGACGAGCAGCGCGGCGAGGCTGAGGCTTGTCGGGCGGAGCCGGGGAAGCACCGGGGGGACGCTAGCGGGATCGGATGTGACGCTCGTCCAGCCATGCGGCCTCGTCCTCTCCGAGCGGGGTCGATGGCGGGTGCTGGGTGAAGGGCCACAGCTCCTCGGCGAGCCGCCGGTAGTTGCCGCGGGCACCGAGTTCGCCGAGCAGGGCGTAGAGGCCGAGGTTGATGCGCTGGATGAACACGAAGGCCCGGGGAACGGTCGCGTACTGCGAAATCGGACTCGACCGATCGAAGGTGTGGCGCACGATGCTCGACGCGTACGACGGTGTCCAGGTCATCTCGCGATCGGCCGAGACGGGCTCGTAGAAGTGGGAGAAGTAGTCGCCGACCTCGTCGGTGTCGACGGGAGCGTCGGGGAGCAGCATTCCGGCCTCTTCGAGGATCGCGCGGAAGCCCGGCACATCGTGTTCGACGGCGGCGAGTCGCACCATGGTCTCGAAGGTGTGCATCTCGGCCTCGCTGAACTCCTTGACGAGTCCGAAGTCGAGGAAGGTCACCCGCCCGTCGCCGTGGAACAGGTAGTTGCCGGGGTGTGGGTCGCCGTTGAACGCGTGCATCGTGTAAAGGCTTCGGAACACGAAGCGGAAGATGGTCTCGGCGGCGAGATCGTGCTCACGCTCATCCCAGGTGAGCAACTCGGCCCAGGTGTGTCCGTCGACGAGGTCGGTGGTGAGTACCCGGGCGGTGGACAGATGGTCGACGACGTCGGGGATGTGGATCCTCGGGTGACCTCGGTAGAAGTCGGCGAATCGTCGCTGGTTGTCGGCCTCGCGCCGATAGTCGAGTTCTTCGCTGAGTCGTTCCTTGATCTCGTTGACCATCTCGGTTGGGTCGAGTCCGCCAAATCCCTGCCGCAGGATGGCGCCGAGCAGGTCGGCGTTGCGGAGGTCGGCCGAGATGGCCTCGTCGACCCCCGGGTACTGCACCTTGACGGCGACGGCTCGCTCGACGCCGGTGTCGGGGTCGATGATCACGGCGCGGTGCACCTGGCCGATCGAGGCGGCGGCGATCGGCTCGGGATCCCATTCGGCGAAGACCTGCTCGGGCGGCGCGCCGAGTTCGGCAGTGATGACCGAGTCAACGAGGTCCGACGACATGGGTGGGGCGTTCGATTGGAGTTGGGCGAGGGCGAGCCGGAGCGGTTCGGGAAGCCCCTCGTCGAGGTAGCTCGCCATCTGGCCGAGCTTCATCAGCGCGCCCTTCATTCGACCGAGCTCGTCGGCGACCTGCTGGGCGGTGGTGAGGCGTCGACGCTCGTCGAGTTCGATTCGCCGTTCGGTGGAGGCGAACACTTTGCGCGCGGCGGTGCCGGCGTAAGTGCCACCGACCCGTGCTCCGAGGCGAGCGACGCGGGCTGAGCGCCCCACCCAAGATCTTGAGAGGTCAGCGCCGGCCATGAGCGTCCACGGGGAGGCGAGCGACAACGGAGTCGACCGCTCGAATGAGGGTGGGAACGAAGCGATCGGCGTTGGCGACCACGGCGTCGTGCTCTCCGTCGACTCGGAACGCTTCTGCGTCGGGGATGCGGTCGAAGAGTCGGACCTGGCGTCGCAGGGGGACCACCGGGTCGCGCATGGTGACGATCACCGACGTCGGGACGTCGATCTCGTGGAGCCAGTCAGTGGAGGAGAAGTTGCCGAGGGCGCGGCCTGCTTCGAGGACCATGCGCCAGTCGTGGCGCGCGGCTTGGGCCACAGCCCAGGGGCCCCAAGTCTCGGTTTTGCGGCGGAGATACACCTGATCGGAGATCCGGTCGCGGGCCTGCGAGGGGGTGACCCGGGCGAGGGCCGCGAGTCCGGTGAGCCCAAGGAAGGAGAGTCGCTCGTCGCGACGCTCGGCGAAGTGGGGGGCGGTGGCGGCGAGGACGAGGCCGTCGACTCGGTCGCGGTGGCGGCGCCAGGTGAGTTGCGCGATGGCGCCGCCCATCGAGTAGCCGATCGGGATGAAGGTGTCGACACCGAGGGCGTCGGCGACGCGGGCGACGTCATCGGCGCAGTCCTCGAGGCGCACGACCCGCCGGGTGCGGAGGCCGCCTCCGTGACCGCGCTGGTCGAAGGCGATGACTCTGACGTGCTCGCCGAGCGCTCGGTAGCAGGTGAAGAAGTTGATGTCGGCGCTCGCCGTCCAACCGTGGATGAGGATGACGGTTGGAGCACCTTCTGGGCCGGGCATTTCGCGCACCTCGACGTCGCCGAGTCCGGCCAGGTCGAGGGTGGTCGACGGCGGGAGTTCGGGTGCGGGGGGTTCGGCGAGGTCGCCGGCCTCGTTCTCCGCTGTCGTCGTGGTGCTCACAGTGCTCCGGGGGGGTCAGATCTCCTCGATGGAGAGAATCTCAATGCGCAACCGCCCGTTGGGGGCGTCGTATTCCACCCACTGCCCGGCGGTGGCCTCTGATTCGTCGAGGGCCTGCCCGAGCGGAGAGGTCGGGGTCATCACCTCGACGTCGTCACGTCCGAGGGTGATGACCTCCTCGGGGTCGCCGACGACGTAGCGCTCGGCGTCGTCCTCTGAGTCGCCGTCGTAGCGGATGGTGAAGATGCGGAGGCTCTCGGTGATCTCGGCGTTCTCGAGGAGGTGTTCGAGCTGGCGGATGCGGCCCTCCATATGGCCCTGCTTGTCTTTGGCCGCGTGATAGCCGGCGTTCTCGCGCAGGTCGCCCTCCTCACGGGCCCGTTCGATCTCCTCGGCGACCTCGATGCGTCCGCGACTGGTCAGATCGTCGAACTCGGCTTTGAGGCGTGCGTGGGTGGCGCGGGAGAGATGCGGGGTGGCCATGGTGGAGGCAGGCTACCGGTGGGTATCGGCGGGGTCGATCGGAGCCGCGGTCCGTTCATCGTGGTCCCCGCGAGGCCCTCCAATAGATTGGGCGGCCTATGACGCATCGGATCGCGGTGATCGGCGGGGACGGAATCGGGCCGGAGGTGACCGCGGAAGCCCTTCAGGTGGTCCGCGCCGCTGGGGTCGAGGTGGAGACCCAGGAGTTCGACCTCGGAGGGGCTCGTTACCTCCGCGATGGGGAGATCCTGTCCGATGACACCCTCAACGAACTGCGGGCCTTCGACGCCATCCTGCTCGGCGCGGTCGGAGACCCTCGGGTGCCGCCCGGGGTGATCGAGCGCGGGCTTCTGTTGAAGATGCGCTTCGAATTGGATCTGTACGTCAATCAGCGTCCGTTCTTGGGAACGGCGCCAGGTCACGCAGAGCCTCATGACTTCGTGGTGATCCGCGAGAACACCGAGGGACCGTATGTCGGCGAGGGTGGCGTGCTCCGTCGTGGCACCCCTCAGGAGGTGGCCACCCAGGGTTCGGTGAACACACGCCACGGTGTGGAGCGCTGCATCCGCCACGCCTTCGAGTTGGCCGAGTCGCGTTCAGCGCGTCATGTCACCCTCGTGCACAAGACGAATGTGTTGACCTTCGCCGGAGACCTGTGGGAGCGCACCTTCAACGAGGTCGCTGCGGAGCACCCCGGTATCGCGACCGCCTATAACCATGTCGACGCGGCCTGCATCTACTTCGTGCAGGACCCGCACCGCTACGACGTTGTCGTGACCGACAACCTCTTCGGTGACATCCTCACCGACCTCGGTGGGGCGGTGTCGGGCGGAATCGGCCTCGCGTCCTCCGCGAACTTGAACCCGGCCCGCACCGGCCCGTCGATGTTCGAGCCGGTGCACGGCTCGGCTCCCGACATCGCGGGAACCAACCGCGCGAATCCGACGGCGGCGGTGTTGTCGGCGGCGTTGATGCTTGACTTCTTGGGCGAGTCGGCGGCGGCCGATCGCATCCGGGCGGCATGTGTCGACCTCCCGACTGGGTCGACGACCGAGGTCGGTGCGATGATCGCCGACCGAGTGAGAGACTGAGGAACGATGCCAATCACACCCACCCCGAAAATCTGGATGAACGGCGAGCTCGTCGCTTGGGACGAGGCCCGAATCCATGTGCTCACTCACACGCTCCACTACGGCATGGGGGTGTTCGAGGGCATTCGCGCCTATGCGACCAGCGATGGCCCGGCGGTGTTCCGTCTCACCGAGCACATTCAGCGCCTGCATCGTTCGGCGCACATGCTCGGCATGGAGATCCCGTTCTCGGTCGAGGAGTTGATCGCGGCGACCAAGGCGACGGTGGCGTCCACCGGGCTTGACGAGTGCTACATCCGCCCGATCGCCTATTTCGGTTACGGGGAGATGGGCCTCAACACGCTGCCGTGCTCGGTCGATGTGTCGATCGCGTGCTGGCCGTGGGGCGCCTATCTCGGCGACGACGCCGTCGAGAAGGGGATTCGTCTGAAGACGTCGTCGTGGACGCGTCATGACCACAACATCATGCCGCCGGCGGCGAAGACGACCGGCAACTACGTGAACTCCTCGCTCGCCAAGGTGGAGGCGTTGCGCGCCGGTTACGACGAGGCGGTCATGCTGGCGCCGAACGGGCTGGTCGCGGAGTGCTCTGGCGAGAACATCTTCGTCTCGCGTCATGGCATGTTGCTCACGCCGCCGCTGTCAGCGGGTGCCCTCGAGGGCATCACGCAGAACACGGTGATCACGATCGCTCGCGACCTCGGGTTCGACGCGCGCACGGACAATCTCGCCCGCAGCGATCTGTACATCGCTGATGAGGCCTTCGTGTGCGGCACGGCGGCGGAGGTGTCGGCGGTGAACTCGGTGGACGACCGTTCGATTCCGTGCCCGGGTCCGATGACCCGCGCGATCGCGGCCGCCTACTCCGACGCTGTGCACGGTCGGGATGACCGGTACCGCCACTGGTGCGAGACGCTCTGATCT